>JALSGR010000193.1 GCA_026982635.1 Methylothermaceae bacterium
AACGCCGAACTGACCGCCACTCTGGCCGGACTGCTGAAACGGCCCGCGTTCATGCACGTCCCGGCCCCGCTTTTGCGACTGGCGATGGGGGAAATGGCGGAGATCGTGCTCGCCAGCCAGCGGGCCGCTCCCAAACGGCTGACGGAAGCGGGGTTTCACTTCCACTTCGAAACCCTGGAAGCCGCGTTGCGCGACCTGCTCGCCGGCTGATGCACACCTACGACCTGGTGACCGTCTGGCGTCTGCCGGCACCGGTACCGCGGGTCTGGCGGATCCTGTCCCGGACCGGGGAATGGCCCCGCTGGTGGCCCTATGTGGAACGGGTCGAAGTGGTGGATCCGGGCGACGACCTAGGAGTGGGCGCCCGCCACCGCCACCGCTGGAAAACCTGCCTACCCTACCGGCTGTGTTTCGAACTCGAAGTGGTCCGCATCGACCCGTTCGTCCGGGTGGAGACGCACGTGAGCGGGGATCTCGTGGGCCTCGGGCGCTGCCGCCTGCGCGGCCGGGGGGACACGACCGTGGTCCGCTACGACTGGCACGTCCACACCGCGCGCGCCTGGATGAACCGGCTGGCTCCGATGGCCCGGCCGGTCTTCCGCTGGAACCATCAGCGTGTCATGGCCGCCGGCGAACGGGCACTCAAACGCCTGCTGTCCTCGGCCGAAAACAGTGACTGAGGCAGCGGGATCTCCCGCCACTCGAGATAGTGGAGCGCGCCGCCCCGGATCTGGATCGTGGCCTGAAGCGAAGCCATACGCCCCTGCCGGCGCGCCTGCACCTGGACGGCATAGACCTGCCCCGAACCTTTTTCGAAGGGAATGCCGGGAACAGGCGGGAACGGCGGCACGTCGCCACTCTCTCGGCCCTGAAGATAAGCTTCGACCGCCTGGGGATCGATCCCGGGCAGGGCACGGAGCAATGCCGCCGGGGCGCTGGCCGGATCGATGCCGCGGCGGCCGTGGACGGTGATCCACGGTAGCAGCCGGCGGGTCAGTTCCGGCGTCATCCCCAGGACCATCCCCACCTCCTCGACGGCGCCGAAAAACTGATCGGCGGGAAGGTAGGACAGGCCGGCCGCCCGGTATTCCGGAGCCTCGGCCCCGTTGGGGCGGCGATCCCGGTCGCTGTCGCGCCAGTCGAGGATCGCGTCGGCGAGCGCCGGGAGCTGTGCCGGATCGGCGCCAGCCAGTTTCAGCACCGCCTGCAACAGGGGAGCGTCCGCCCGATTGATGTCGACCTTGCCGGCCTCACCGGACACGGCCAGGCGCACCTCGACGTCGTCCCAACGCCAGGAACGGATCCGGCCGTCGGCCCGCCAGCGCACCGTGGGATCGGCAAGACGCAGGTGATAGGCGGCATAGTGCACTGCCGCCTCGCAGGCGGCCAGCAGACGGGTGTTCTCAATCCGCTGAGCGGCCAGGGAAGCCTCCCGGCGCACGCCGAGGCCGAAACTGGTGGCCAGCAGACTCAGCAGCGCCACCACCCAAAGGACGACGATCAGGGCGACCCCGCGCTGCCTCACGGCCGCCTCCGCCGGCGGGGAACGCCGGATCCGCGCCGGGAATCCAGACTGTTGCGCAGGGCGACGACGACCGGCGGCCAGGAAAAGCCGTCCTCGCTCTCTACGGTCACTTCCACCAGACGGGGCAGTTTCCGTTCCGTCCAGTCGGCGCGCCATTCCCCGTCCCCGTAGTAACGAAGCCGCAGGGCCTTCACCCGTTCCAGCAAAACCAGATCGCGCAGCTCGCTCTCCCCGTCCGGCATCTCCCCGTCGAGGGTCAGAATCCGCACCCGGAGGCGGCCGTCGTCCTGAAACAGCCGAAAGCGCTGCGGGCCCTTCATGCCGATCACCAGCGGGGGAAAGGCGATGAACTCGAGCTGGCGGGAAGTGCCGCTGAACGACGGGCGGTTCCGCCGATCGGGCCGGATCAGCGCCCCGCCCAACCGCTGCCTCAGGAAGCGTTCCAGCACCAGCCGGCCGTCGAGGGCCGCCGCCCGGGGACCGGCCGCCTCCCAGGTTCGCGCCCCCAGGGTCAGGACGGTGAAGATCATTCCCAGCATCAGACCGAACAACGCCAGGGCGATGAGGACCTCCACCAGCGTGAAACCGCGGTGCTCCTTCATGAAACCGGCGCCAGTCTCAACGTGGTCACTTGGTATTGGCGCCGGCGGCCGCCTTCCTCCCAGGTCACCGTCACTTTCACCTGGAGCAGGCGCAAGCTGGGATGCTCTGGCAGCGGCTCTTCCGGCTGGTAGGGGGTCACGGACACCCGCCAGCGATAGCGTCGCCACCGGCCCTGGTGTTCCCCTTCGGCCAGGGGCCACTCCCGTCCCATCCGGTCCAGCTGGGAGCGGGCCAGGGAGGCGGCCCGGCTATGGGCGGCGGCGTTGCCGAGCAGATGCACCCCGCCGCCGAAGGCCTGGAGCAGCACGGCGGCCGACAGCGCCATGAGGGTGAAGGCCACCATCACTTCCAGCAAGGTGAAGCCGCGTTCAGTCTTCATCGGTCATGGCGGAAACGGTGACCCGGCCGGTGAGCCAGTTGACGTCCACCCATCTCTGCCGCTCCCCCCAGGTCAACGTCACCCGGCCGCCGGTAGCCGACCCGTCGGGGAAGAACCGGATGTTGCCCCCCGATTCGGTGGTTTCCGATTCGGCCGTCTCCAGGGTCAGCTCGATGAATTCCGGCAGCGAGCGGGATTGGCGCTGCCGGTCGATGCGATAACGATGGCCGGTGACGTCGAGGAAGAACACCGCTTCCCGTCCCTGGGACAGGGCGATACCCCGGGTCTGACGGAGGGCGTCGGCCACCTCGCGGGCCGCCGCCCGGAAACGCAAGCCGTCGAGGCTGCGGGCGAAATTGGGGGCCACGAAGGTGAACCCCAGGGCCATGATCGCCAGCACCACGATCAGTTCCAGCAGGGAAAACCCCGGCTCAGAACGCCAGCTCATTGACACTGACCACCGCCACCAGTATCGACAGGATGATGCCGGCGATCACCACCCCGAGACCGACGATCAGCACCGGCTCCAGCAGGGTCAGCATCCGCTGGATGGCGGTGCGGACCTCGCCTTCGTAAATTCCGGCCATCCGCTCCAGCATCCGAGGCAGGTTGCCGGTCTCCTCCCCCAGCCGGATCATCTGCAGGGCCATCACCGGAAAATGACCGGTGGCTTCCAGGGCCGCGGAAATGTCACCGCCGGAACGCAAGCGCTCGGCCGCCTCCCGGACCGCCTCCTGCAGCACCCGGTTGGACAGGGTCTCCCGGACGATGGCCAGCGCCGGCAACAGGGCGACGCCGGCCGTCAGCAGGGTCGCCAGGGTCTGACTAAAACGGGCCACATCTAAACGGACCAGCAGCTCACCCACGAGGGGCAGACGCAACAACCAACGGTGGAAACGGTAACGGCGCCGGGGCTCCACCAGCCAGAGCTGAAAGCCCCGCACGGCGAGCAACACGACGATCAGGGCCGCCCAGCCGTAGGTCTGGACGCCGTGGGCCAGTCCCATCACCACCCGGGTGGCCAGCGGCAGCTCCTTGCCGGCGCTGGCGAACATCTCCTCGAACTGGGGCACCACGAAGGTCAGCAACACCAGCAGCGAGGCCAGCGCCATGACCACGAGGATACTGGGATACAGCATCGCGGTCAGGACGCTGGCGCGCAGCTCCCTAGCCCGTTCCAGATGATCGGCCAGGCGCTCCAGGATTTGATCCAGGGTGCCCCCGGCCTCGCCGGCGCGCACCATGTTGACGTACAGCTTGGAAAAGGCGCCTCCCTCCGCTTCCAGGGCCGCGGACAGTTGGGCCCCACCCTTGACCTGTTCCAGCACCCGAGCGGTGACCTGGTGCAGGCGGGAGTCTTCCGGAAACAGCTGGAGCAGCACCTTGAGGGAACGGTCCAGGGGCAGGCCGGCGCCGAGCAGGGTGGCGAGCTCCCGGGTGAAGACCAGCACTTCCTTCTGGCGCAGCCGGCGCTGGCGCAGTCCGGGACGCAGCCACAACCAGGGCCGGCGCCCGGCGGGGGTGATCCGAAGCGGGAGCAGGTCCTCCTCCTGAAGCTGGCGCACCAGGGTCGTCTCGTCGGGGGCGCTGCGCAGGGTTTCGACGGTCTCCCCGGTCCGGCTGACCGCCTTGATCAGAAATTCCGGCATGTCACTCGCAGGTCACCCGCAGCACTTCTTCCAGGGTGGTCCGTCCCGCCAGGGCCTTGAGCAGTCCGTCCTGATACATGGTGCGCATACCCTCGTCGATGGCGGTGCGTTCGATTTCGCCGGCCTGGGCATGCTGGAGCACTTGGCGGCGGATCCGGTCGGACACGACCAGGAATTCGTGGATCGCCAGCCGCCCCCGGTAACCGATGCCGTTGCAGCGGGAACAGCCCACGGGCTGGTAGAGGACCGGAGGGCGCCCCGGTTCGAGCAACCGGTTCAGGCCGGTCTCCTCCGCCACTTCGGGCAGCACTTCCCTGGGCTGCTTGCAGTGATCGCAAAGCCGCCGCACCAGTCGCTGGGCCAGAATGCCGTTGACGGTGGAAGCGATCAGATAATCCTCCAACCCCATGTCCAGCAACCGGGTCACGCCGCCGGCGGCGTCGTTGGTGTGCAGCGTCGACAGCACCAGGTGGCCGGTCAGGGCCGACTGCACCGCGATGCGGGCGGTCTCCAGGTCGCGCATCTCCCCGATCATGATCACGTCCGGGTCCTGGCGCACGATGGACCGCAGGGCGGTGGCGAAATCCAGGCCGATGTCGGGCTTGACCTGAATCTGATTGACCCCGGTCAGCTGGTATTCCACCGGATCCTCCACGGTGATGATCTTGCGCTCTGGGGTGTTGAGCTTGTCGAGGGCGGTGTAGAGGGTGGTGCTCTTACCGCTCCCAGTGGGTCCGGTGATCAGCAGAATGCCGTGGGGCAGAGCCAGAATCTTCAGAAACCGCGCCAGGGTGTCCTCGGCGAACCCCAGGGCGCTGAAATCCAAGGTCACCTGCTCCTTGTCCAGCAGGCGGATCACCACGCTCTCGCCGTAGAGGGTCGGCACCGTGGACACCCGCAGGTCCAGCTCCCGCCCCTGCACCTGGACCTTGATGCGGCCGTCCTGGGGCAGGCGGCGTTCGGCGATGTTGAGGTTGGCCATGAGCTTGACCCGGGAAATCACCGCCGCGGAAGACTGCACCGGGGGGGCGTCGATGGAGCGCAGAATGCCGTCGACCCGCAAGCGCACCTGAAGCTGGTCCTCGAACGGCTCGATGTGGATGTCGGAGGCCCGCAGGTCCACCGCCTGCTGGAGAATCTGGTTGACGCTGCGGATCACCGGCGCTTCCGAGGCCATGTCGCGCAGATGCTCGACGTCCTCGTCGTCGATGGCCTCGGCCAGGGTCTCCACCCCCTCGTCCTGTTCGTACTGGCGCCTCAGGGCGTTGTCGATGTCGGAGGCCAGGCCCACCTTGAGGCGGACCGACCGCCCGCAGGCCAACTGCAGGGATTCCGCCAGAAAATCATCCAAGGGATCGGCGGCGGCGACGACGAACCCCTCGCCGTCCTCGCCAAGCCCCACCACCCGATGGCTCTTGAGAAAGCGCAACGGGACCTGCCGGGGCAATACCGGCGTCTCGGGATAGTCTTCCGCCGCCACCAGCTCCAGGTCGCAGATCCGGGCCAGAGTTTCCGCCACGTCCCGCTCGGCTACCAGGCCCAGCTTGACGAGCAGCAGCGGCAGGGTGTCGTCGCTCTCCTCCAGCAGGCGCCGGGCCCGATTCAGGTCGGCGGGGCGCAGCTTGCCCGCTTCCACCAGATGGTCGGCGAAGGCGTCGTAGCTGGAAACGGTCGGGGGGATTGCGGCAAGAGTGGCCATGGCGCCTGAATGTCAGTGTTCCGACCCGCTTGGATCGCTGGCCCCGGCGGGGGTTCCCCGGCGGCGGAAATCAGCCCTCCGGCGGCGATACCGGTGTCAGCCATTCCCGGTGGTCGCTGCGGCGGCCGTGGACGTAATCGAAATAGAGACTCTGCAGTCGCTCGGTGATCGGGCCGCGGCGACCGCTGCCGATCGTGCGCCCGTCCACCTCGCGGATCGGGGTGATCTCGGCGGCGGTACCGGTGAAGAAGGCCTCGTCGGCGATGTAGACCTCGTCGCGGGTGATCCGCTTTTCGATCACTTCCAACCCCATTTCCCGGGCGATGGTCATGACCGTGTCCCGGGTGATCCCTTCGAGCACCGAGGTCAGATCCGGCGTGTACAGCCTACCGTCGCGGACGATGAAGATGTTTTCCCCGCTGCCCTCGGCCACGTAGCCCTCGTGATCGAGCAGCAAGGCCTCGTCGTAGCCGGCGTCCAGGGCCTCCTGCAGCGCCAGCATGGAGTTGACGTAGTTGCCGTTGGCCTTGGCCTTGCACATCAGGCTGTTGACGTGATTGCGGGTGAAGGAGGCGGTGCGGATGCGGATGCCCCGTTCCAGATTTTCCGCCCCCAGGTAGGCGCCCCACTCCCAGGCCGCCACCATGACGTGGACCTTGAGGTTGTCGGCCCGCAGGCCCATACCCTCGGCGCCGTAGAAACACATCGGGCGGATGTAGGCGCTGTCGAGGCGGTTGCGCCACACCGCCTCGCACTGGATGCGGTCGAGGGTGTCCTTGTCGTAGGGGATTTTCATCCGCATGATGTGGGCGGAACGGAACAGGCGGTCGGTATGGTCCCTGAGGCGGAAGATGGCGGTGCCGTGCTGGCCGTAGTAGGCCCGCAACCCTTCGAACACGCCGCCGCCGTAGTGCAGGGTGTGAGTCAGCACATGAACCTTGGCCTCGCGCCAGGGCAACCATTCGCCATCGAGCCAGATTTCGCCATCGCGATCGTGTGTCGGCATCCTTAGGGGTCTCCTCTACCGAGTTCAATGAGTCGCTGCCACAACCGCCGTACCCGGTCACGGCGCTCACGAAATTCCGCCGCCGGCACCAAGGCGGCCCGTTCCTGCAGGGCGAGACGGTGCGCCCGGGTGCGATACGCCAAATAGGTCTCCTGCAGGAACCGCGCCGTTTCCTCCGTCAGCCAGCCCACCTGCGCCAGCGCCTCCAGAAGGCGGAGATTGTCCGTCCAGCGGAACGCCTCCGGACGGCGCCGGGCATACGCCAAACAGCCGAATTGTACTATAAACTCGATGTCCACCATACCGCCGCTTCCCTGCTTGAGGTCGAAGCGGTCGGCATCGGAACGGTCCAAATGGGCCCGCATCTTCCGCCGCATCTCGACCACCTGGCCACGCAGTCGTTCGAGATCCCGCGGCCGGCACAAGATCGCCATGCGCAGCGCGGAGAAAGCATCCCCCAGGGAAGGATCGCCGGCCACCGGGCGGGCCCGAACCAGGGCCTGATGCTCCCAGGTCCAGGCTTGCTCCCGCTGATAGCGGTCGAAAGCTTCGAAGGAACTTACCAGCAATCCGGCGTTGCCGCTGGGGCGAAGGCGCATGTCGATCTCGTAGAGCACGCCGGCCAGCATGGGAGCGGTCAGGATGTGCACGATCCGCTGCCCCAGGCGGATGAAAAATTCGCTCGTCGGCACCCGCCGCGGACCTGTGGTTTCACCCTGCCCATCCCCCCGGTAGAGAAACACCAGGTCGAGATCGGAGCCGTAGCCCAGTTCGATCCCCCCGAGTTTGCCGTAACCGACGATGAGGAAATCCCGGGGAACGGTCCGCTCTCCGCTCGGCGGCGGACCGTACTTGGCCGTCACCTGGCGCCAGGCCAGCGTCAAAACCCGGTTCAGCACCACCTCGGCGATCTCGGTCAGGTAGTCGCTGACGATACGGGTAGGAATCGCCCCGGTCAGGTCGGCCGCCGCCACCCGCAGCACCTGCGCCTGCTTGAAATGCCGCAGGGCGTTGAAGACCGCCTCCTCGTCGGCCTCGTCCACCGCCGCCAGGCGGCGCTGCAATTCCGCCGCCAGCCGCTCCCGCGTCAGGGGGGCGTAGAGGGTGCGCGGATCCAGCAGTTCGTCCAGCAGGGCCGGATGACGGGACAACAGCCGGGCGATCCAGGGGCTGGCGCCCACCAGGCGGATGAGATGCCGCCGGACCGTCACGTTCTCGGCCAGCAGGGTCAGATAGACGCTGCGGCCGGCGATCGCCTCGACGAGATCGAGCATCCGCGTCAGGGTCGGGGCCGGTTCCCCGGTCTCGGCGATCTCCTCGATCAGCATGGGCATCAGCCGTCCCAGTTCCGCCGTCACCCGATCCCCCAGCGCCTGCAGTTTGCGGGACTGCCGCAACGCCTTCAGGCGGCGCAACGCTGTGGCGGGATCACGGTAACCCAACTGCCCGAGCCAGGCCAGCAGACGCTCCTCCTCCGCCGCCATCCGCCAGATGCGGACCCCCGCCCCCTGGTCCGAAGCCGCCGGTTCGGCGAAGACCTTTTCGAAACAACTTTGGACCCGGTCGCGCACCTGCGCCAGACGGTCGGAAAACGCCGTCCAGTCGCGACAGTCCATGCCCAGGGCGAGCCGCTGGCGCTCCCTTTCGTCCTGGGGCAACTGCTGGGTCTGGCGGTCGTCCACCTGCTGGAGCCGGTTTTCCACCCGGCGCAAAAAGCGGTAGGCGGCGATCAGGTCGTCGGCATCCTCGCGGGGCAGCAGCCCCATGTGTCCCAGACGCGCCAGCACGGGCAGCAGACGGCGCTCCCGCAGTTCCGGGCGCCGCCCGCCGTGGATCAGCTGAAACACCTGGGCGATGAACTCGATTTCCCGAATCCCGCCACGCCCCAGTTTGACGTCGTCCAGGCGGTCGCGGCGCTGCAACTCCGCCATGATCTTCCCCTTCAGCTCCCGAAGGGCGCCCAGGGCGGGGAAATCGAGATAGCGGCGATAGACGAAGGGTTCGAGCAGGCTCATCAGCCGCTCGCCGGCCTCCAGATCGCCGGCGACGGGACGGGCCTTGATCATGGCGTAACGCTCCCAGTCCCGGGCCTGGGACTGGTAGTAGACGTCCATGGCGTCGAAGCTCCACACCAGGGCGCCGGCATCCCCGAAAGGACGCAGCCGGGTATCGACCCGGAACACGAAGCCCTCCTCGATCGAACTGCCGAGGGCCTTGACCAGATCGCGGCAAACCCGGAGATAGAACTCCTGGTAACTGGTTCTGCGGGGATCGTCCAGCACCCCGTCCCGCTCGTAGGCGAAAATCAGGTCGATGTCGGAGGAAAAGTTCAGCTCCCACCCCCCCAGCTTGCCCATGCCCAGCACCACGGGCGGTTGGGGCGAACCGTCGGACCGGGTCGGGGTGCCGTAGCGCCGGCAGGCCCGGGCGAACAACCAGTCCAGCGCGGCCCGAATGCAGCTTTCCGCCAGCAGGGACAGGTCGCAGAGCACGTCCTCGACGGCGTCCCAGCCGCTGATGTCGCGCCAGGCGATCCGCACCATCTCCCGATTGCGGAAACGGCGCAACACCCGGTGCATTTCCTCGGGGCTGTCCACCACTTCGAGCGAGGCGGCGAGCGCCGCCCCATACGCCCCCCGCCGGCTGGGGGAGAACAGATCGCCGCTTTGGAGCAGATCCGCCAACAAATGCGGGCGGCGGCTGCACTGGTGGGCGACGAAGCGGCTGCAGGCCCACACCTTGGGCAAAGTCGCCCGCCAGCGCGGATCCTGCGGCACCACCACCCCTTCGGCCTCGGCCCGTTCCAGGAAACGTTGCCACTGCCGACCGGCTTCCTCGGCCAGCGGCGGCGGCAGGACGGTGAAATCGAGTCGGGGCAGGGTCATGAAACTGAAATACCGGTCACGAAATCACCCGCTTCCCCAACCCACCCGCCTGGGATCGACTATGCTTTATCGGAGCAACCTCACTCCCACGAACGAAGGAGCCGCCGTGACCCAGCGTCTGCGCTTTCAGAAATTCCGCCGACTCCGTTTCGCCGACATCCGCCCTTTCGCCGAAATCGGCGTCGGAGAAAAGTTCGCCACCCACCAGTACCTCTGGGAAAAACTGGATCACCACCACGCCCTGGTGGTGGACATCATCGAAAACGGCAACGGCGCTATGCTCGGCCGACGCCGCCCGTTCCAGGGGCGGACGCCGGTCGAAACGGTACGAGCCTGACACCCCCCTTACAGGCTCGGGGTTCCCGTGTTGGCATGGGTCCTTTCGTACACTTCCTGGCACTGGAGACAGCGTTTGGCGGTGGGATTGGCCCGGAGCCGGGCGATACCGATCGGCTGTTCACAGTCGATGCAGATGCCGTAGGTGCCGTCGGCGATCCGGATCAGAGCCTCGTCGATGGCGCGCAGCTCCTGGATGTGACGGTCGATGGAAGCCAGATTCAGATCCACCAACAGATCGGCCAGCGCCTCCTCTTCCGGATCGTGCACCCGCCCGGCCAGCTCGATGAAGCGCTCCTCGTCCGAGCGCAACAGCTCCTGGCGGATTTCCTCGCGTATCTCCCGGTAACGCTGTTTCAGGCGTTTCCTGAATTCGTTCAGCTGTTCGTCCGTCAAAACTCGTTCCATCGTTTCTCCTTCAGGATGGGTTGTGTAACATCAGTCGCAACGCCCGCTGGGGCAGGATGGACCGGCCGTCGCCTTGCGCCTGGAGCGTGTCTTCGTACACCGTGGTGAGGAATTTGACAAATTCCTGCTCCCGTTGCAATCGCTGGTGGAGATCCTCCGCTTCCCACATCCGGTCCAGCAGTTGTTTGGCATGATGGTGAATGGTCAGCACGATCACCTCCGGCGCGTGTTGAAAGGCGTGGCGTAACTGCTCCTGCAACTGATCCACGGCCTCGAGATAGCGCTGATAGTCGCGCCGATCCTGCGCCTGCTTCTGCTCCAGCAGGGAGAGTTCGAATTGTTGCTTCCGTTTCAGCACCTCGAGCTCGTGCTCCAGCTGCAGCAAGCGGCGGCGGCGTTCCACTTCCAGGGAAAGCTCGGCTTCCGCCTGGCGGCGTCTCAGCTCCAAGGCCGCCAAGTCCTCCTGGCGGCGCCACTCCCGGGCGGTCCGTTTCAGTTCGGTGATCAGGTTCAACCAGCGGACGCCTTTCATCACGGTCTCAATATCCGGTCGCATTCGTCACGGCAACAGGGGAGGGTAAGGGGCAGGAGGAGCAAATAGAAGCGCAGCAAAGCGATGTAGTCCCGCCGTCTCAGCCGCTCTTTCCACCACGTCAGGGCCCGCTTGCGGGTGACAGGGGGCAGCGCCCCCCGGCTACGCCGCCACTGGTGCTTCAAGGCCCTGGCCATGGCGCGCCAGTAGATTCGTTCCCGCCTGGAGGAAACGGCAGGACAGCGCTTCAGTTTCTGGCGCTGCCGTTGCCAGCGGCGCTCGAGACGCCGTCGGCGGCATTGAATCCGGCGTTCATTCGTGGTCAAAATCATATCTCGGCAAGAAATAATTTATAATCGGGTAATTCATTATCTAGGGAGTTCGAACCGATGAAAGCCGTCTTTGCCCTATTGATCCTGTTTGGAATCATCTTCGTCATTCCGGTCGCCTGCTCGGGACGGGGGGAGATCCATGGCTCGTCGCTGCGCACCGCCTACCAGTCGGCGCGCCTGGTGAAGAATCACATCCCCGACGACGGCAAGCGCCTGGAGTTTCAGATCGCCTTCGGCACCCTGCAAAAGATCAAAACCGAGGAAGGCGGAACCGCCGCGTTTCTCAAGACGGTCGACGGCAAGAACGCCGAGGAAATCATCACCCTGGCCCGCGAGGAAGTCAATGCCCGCATCGCCCAGGGCGATCCGCGTTTCGCCAAATACCAATCCTGGGACGACATGATCGTCCAGCTGACCAAGGACACCCCCAAGGTCATCGGCCGGGAGCGGGAACAGAAAGCCTACGAGTGATCAAAACACCCGCACCGCGGTGGATTTGAACTGAACCCACAAGGGTTGGCCCAGGGTCAGCCCCATCTCCCGACACGAGGCCCTGGTGATCAGGGCCTCGAATTTCTCCCCCGCCTCGACGCTTACCCGAACGCAGTCGCCGAGCACCCGCAACCCCACTACCTTTCCGAGAAAACGATTCCGCATGCTCGAAGGCAAGGAACTCAGGGACAGAACGATGTCCCGGGGATCGACGGCGACATGCCCCCCGCGGCATGGGCCCGGCAAAACGATCTCGATCCTTCCGGTATGGAAACGCTGCCCCAGGCAACGGCCGGTGAAAACGTTGACCAACGGGGCATCCACCGGCCGCCCGGCAGCCAGGGCGATGACCCGGCCGGCCAGAGCCAGGGATCGATCCGGATCGTGATCGCTGAAAACGACGCTTCCCCCTTGCCGAACCCACTGGTCGAGCCAGGTTTCCAGTTGCCGGCAGCTGGCGCCGTCCAGATGGGTGAACGGCTCGTCCAGCAGCAGTACCTCCGGCTCCAGGGCCAGACAGCGCGCCAACGCCACTCGCTGGCGCTCTCCTCCTGACAGCCGCTCCACCGGACAATGGGGGTCGGCGGCAAACCCCACCTGTTCCAACGCCTTTAGGGCGCGCTGACGCCGCCGGGACAGCCGATGGAACTTCAATCCCAGCATGACGTTGTCCAGGGCCGAACCCCGGAGCAGATAGGGTTGCTGCATCACCCAGCCGATGCGGCGCCGGCAGCGGCGGTTCAGGTGCCCGCCGGCGAAACGGATGGTCCCCGAAGTCGGCCGTTCCAACCCTGCCAGCAGACGCAGCAGGGTGCTCTTGCCGGAACCGTTGGCACCGACCAGGGCCGTGAGACGGTTGGCTTCGACGATCAAGTGCTCAATGGCGAGTACCGTACGGCCGTGGTAGCGGTGCTCCAGGCCCTCGATCCGGTAAAGCGCGCTCATCGCCGGGTTTGCATTCGGGCCAGCAGGGCGTTGACCAGGAAAGCCACCGTCAGCAGGATCAGTCCGAGGGCCAGACCCAGCTCAAACGCCCCCTTGCTGGTTTCCAGGGCGATGGCGGTGGTCATGGTACGGGTGAAGCCGGCGATGTTGCCCCCCAGCATCATCGCCACCCCCACCTCCCCGAGGGCCCGACCGAAGGCCGTGACCAGGGCGGCCACGATCCCGGTGCGGGTCTCCAGAAACAGATACCACAACTTGTGGTGGAACGCCGCCCCCAGGCTTTCCAGGGTGGGAAGCAGCCGGGGATCGGCCGCCAGCACCGCGCTGCCGATCAGATGCAGCAGCAACGGCAGGACGAGGACGCATTCGCCGATGATCACGGCGGCCGGCGTGTACAACAGCCCCCAGTCCCCCAACGGCCCCCGCCGACTCAGCAGGCCATAGAGCAGCAGGCCGATCACCACGGTGGGCATCGCCACCAGAGCGGCCAGCACCTGACGCAGCAAGCGGCGCCCCGGAAAGGGGACGCTGCCGATGAGGATCCCGAGGGGCACCGCCGGCAGCGCGGCCATCGCCACCGCCATCAGGGAAATCCGCAGCGAGGTGGCGACGATGTGGAACAGCGCCGGATCCCCGGAGAGAATCAAGCCGATCGCCGCAGCGAGGGAGGCTTCAAAGAAATCCATCCGCGGTACAATAATCGTTTCGTTCACTTGGGGGAAGACAACCATGCGCACCAGTCAGTTTCCGCTTCACACCCTTCGGGAGAGTCCTG
>JALSGR010000194.1 GCA_026982635.1 Methylothermaceae bacterium
AGTCGAGCGCGCGGCGCGCCTGCTGGGCGTTGACCAGGTTCATGGAGATTTCCCCCGGCTGGCGCAACGCTTCCTGGATGGCGCGCCGGGTGATTTCGTGGAACACGATGCGATGGGCCGGCTTGTCCTTGATGGCTTTGTCCTGCTTGAGGATTTCCAGGATGTGCCAGGAAATCGCCTCCCCTTCCCGGTCCGGGTCGGTGGCCAGATAGAGGGCGTCGGCTTGCTTGGCCGCTTGTTTCAGGGCCTGCACGTGTTTCCGGTTTTTGTCGATGATCTCGTATTTCATCGCGAAATCGCGCTTGGGATCCACGGCTCCCTCCTTGGGGACCAGGTCGCGCACGTGACCATAGGAGGCCAGGACTTGGAAGCCGGGCCCCAGGTACTTGGCGATGGTCTTGGCCTTGGCGGGCGATTCGACGATGACGAGGTTTTTGGACATGGATTGCGTTTGATTACTACGGTTGGGTCGTTGTCAATGCAGGGCGACCGGGATGTTGCCGTAGACCAGATCTTCCATGCGGGCGAAGGCCGCTTCCTGATCCGGTTGGCTGAACAGCACCATCAGCACGATCCACTTCAGGTTTTCCAGGGTCAGTTCCTCGGCGCTGAGGGCCATGGCCCGGTCGATCACCAGTTCCCTGTTGGACGGGGTGAGGATGCCGCTTTGTTCCAGAAACAGCAGCAAACCGCGGCATTCCTGATTCAGTTTGGCGATCTCCTCCGGCGCGTAGATGCGGAAGGTGGGCATGGTGGTCTGAATCGGCTGGCCGGTGGTCAGGGATTCCAGCCAACTGAAGGCCTTGTCGATGTCGCGCTCCGGGAAACCCGCGGCTACCAGCTCGCTGCGCAGGGAATCCGGATCGGGCATTTGTTCCGGATCCTCGTCCATGTAGTTCTCGAACAGATAGAGTAAGACGTCAAACACGTTTTCTTTCATGGCGCTCGTTCCTGGCCTGGGATCGGTTAACGAATCCGTTGGTAACAGCCTCCCGCAACGCTGGAGATGTGGCCTTCCAGTTCGAGGATGAACAGCATGGAGGCGATCTCTTCGGGCGGAAGACCCGTTTCTTCCACCAGCCGGTCCACCGGCGTGGGCGAGTAGTCGATTCTCGCTAGTAAGTCCCGATAATCTTCGCCGAGTTCATCGTTTTGAGCAAGGGATGGTCGGGGATTCGCGTCGGCCGGCCGGTCGGGCGGGGGAAGCAAACCCAGTGATTCTAAAACATCTTCCACCGTTTCCACCAGGGTCGCGCCCTCACGGATCAGACCGTTGCATCCCTTGGCCTGGGGGCTGTAGATGGAGCCTGGAACCGCCATGACCTCCCGCCCCTGTTCCAGGGCGTGGCGGGCGGTGATCAAGGAACCGCTCCGACGGGTGGCTTCCACCACCAGCGTCCCCAACGACAAGCCGGCAATGATGCGGTTGCGCCGGGGGAAATGTTGCGGACGTATCGGGGTGCCGGGAGGGAATTCGGTCACGATGGCCCCGCGGTCGGCGATTTCCTCGGCCAGTTTCCGATGGCGCGCCGGATAGATCCGGTCGGGACCGGTGCCGGCCACCGCGACGGTCGTTCCCCGGCTCAGAGCGCCCTGGTGAGCGGCCCCATCGATTCCCAGGGCCAGGCCGCTGGTGACGACGAGACCGAGCGAGCTCAGCTCGGCGGCGAATTCGAAGGCCACGCGGCGGCCGGTTTCGCTGGGGTTGCGGCTGCCCACGATGGCGATCTGAGGGCGGCGCAGCGTTTCCGGGTCTCCCTGGACGAAGAGGACCGGGGGTGGAGAGGAGATCTGTCTCAGCGCCTCCGGATAGACGGGGTCGTTCAGGGGAATGATGCGACGGCCGGGTCGTTCCGCCCACCTCAATGCCCGATCGACCGTTTGCCAGCGGGGCTGTCGCAGTGCCCGCACCGTGCTTTCCCCAAGCCCCGCGGCCAGCAGGTCGGTGTGGGACTGGCGGAACACCGCCGACGGGTCGCCGAAACGGGCGATCAGTTCGAGGATCTTCTTGCCCCCCAGACCGGGGGTCTGGGCCAGGGCGAGCCAGGGGCGCAGCGTTTCGGCGTTCAAAGCTCGGGGGAGGTGACCAGGTCACCGATGCGGATCGCCTGCACCGCCTTCATGACGATGCCGTAGCTGACCCGTTCGAAGGGGCGGAAGATCAGGATCCAGCCGGCCTCCGTGTCGGGCAGGGTGAGCCATTCACTCCGGCGCCGGGCGACGTTGTCGAACACCTTGTCGCCGTGACGCCAGACTTTCAGCACGTGGCCTTTTTCCAGGCCGTCGGCGCGTCCACCACTGACGGCGACGATGTTGTACTGACCGATCCGGGAGACCCCGTCGAGCACCTTGAGGATCCGGCCGCGCACGTGTTTGGGGGCCGGATGGGGGAAATAATCCAGGGCCAGCTGTTCTTCCGTGACCGGCAGCAGCCGGTCGCCGACCAGGACTTCCCGTACGCTGCGTTCGATCCGCAGGGTGGCCGGGTCGCCCGGTGCCACCAGGCGGCTGTCGGCGATGTAGAGGGCATCGTAGCCGAGATCCGCTTTCGTTTCTGGATCCTTCAAGGGACTGTCGGGACGAAAGACGGTGTAGGCACCGGTATGGGCGTCCGCCGTCAAGCCGCGGACGTAGATGATGTCCCCGGTTCCCCCGATCAGGCGGCTGTTGGTCAGGCTGACGACATAGGGGGCGGCGTCGATTTCCGCCTGGCTGACCACTTTGGGGGAGGTGAGGAATTGCCGGATGGTTTCGTAATGGATGATGGGAACGGCGCGTTCGATGGGGGTGGCGCGGATCTGCGGCCGCAGTTTTTCCTTGGTTCCCGTCCCCGTATCGCCGTTCCGCTGCAGGGTCAGATAGGGACGGCCGTCGGCGTAGTTCAATACGATGATGTCGCCCGGGTAGATCAAGTGGGGATTTTCGATGTCGGGATTGGCGCGCCAGAGTTTGGGCCAGTCCCACGGATTCCGCAGAAAACGCTCGGCGATGTGCCACAGGGTGTCGCCCCGGACCACCGTGTAGCGCTGGGGGTGGTCGGGGTTCAGGGCGACCCCGGCGTCGCCAGCCAGTACCGGGGCGGCGGAGAGGGTCAGGGCGAGCAACAGGATCGGGAAGCGAAGCATGGTTTCCTCCTGCGATGCAAAGAAACTTTGGGGCTCGGGAAACGTCTGTTGTTTGGAAGCGACAGGCCGCCTCCGTCGGGCGGTCGGTGTCGTTCAAAGTCTAGTTCAATTGGGCTAGAATGCTAGGTTCGAAGCAGCGAGAGGAGGCATCCATGGCCTTGTTGGAAATTCTGGAATTCCCGGACGAACGCCTGCGCAAACGCGCCCGGCCGGTGGAACGGGTGGACGACACCATCCGCAAGCTGATCGATGACATGCTGGAAACCATGTACGAGGCGCCCGGGGTCGGCCTGGCGGCCACCCAGGTGAACGTCCACCGCCGGGTCATCGTCATCGACGTTTCCGAGAACAAGGACCGCCCGCTCTGCCTCATCAATCCGGAGATCCTCGCCCGGGAAGGTGAGGAGGAGCAGGAAGAAGGCTGCCTGTCGGTGCCGGGGGTGTTCGAAAAGGTGCGCCGGGCCGAGAAGATCAAGGTCCGGGCCCTGGACCGGAACGGCGAGCCGTTCGAACTGGAGGCGGACGGTCTGTTGGCGGTCTGCATCCAGCACGAGATCGACCATCTGGACGGCAAGCTGTTCGTGGACTACCTCTCGCCGTTGAAGCGGCAACGGATTCGGAAAAAATTGCTCAAATCCAGACGATTGGCCAAGGACAAGGCCCCGGCGGCCGCCGCGATTTGATGCGTATCGCCTTTGCGGGGACCCCGCATTTCGCCGTTCCCAGTCTCGAGGCCCTATTGGCATCCGGCCACGAGGTGGTCGCGGTCTATACCCAGCCCGACCGTCCCGCCGGACGCGGCCGGCGGTTGCAGGCCAGCCCGGTCAAACAGGCGGCCTTGGCCCGGCGGATTCCGGTCCACCAGCCCCAGACCCTGAAAGATCCCGACGCCATCGAGGCGTTTGTCCGCCTGCGTCCCGATTTGCTGGTGGTGGCCGCCTACGGCCTGATCCTGCCGCGGGAAGTCCTGGAAGCGCCGTCGGTGGGGGCCATCAACGTCCATGCCTCGCTGCTGCCGCGCTGGCGCGGGGCGGCGCCCATCCAGCGGGCCATCCTCGCCGGCGATCCGGAGACCGGCGTCACCATCATGCAAATGATCGAGCGCCTGGACGCAGGCCCGATGCTGTTGCGCAAACCCACGCCCATCGGCCCCCGGGAAACCGCCGGGGAACTGCACGACCGGCTCGCCCGCTTGGGCGGGGAGGCGCTGACGGAAATTCTTCCCCGGATCGCCGCCGGTACCGTATTCCCCGAACCCCAGGACGAATCCCGGGCCACCTACGCCCCGAAGATCACCAAGGCGGAAGCGCGCCTGGACTGGCGGCGGCCCGCCTGGGAGTTGGAGCGGGCAGTCCGGGCGTTCGATCCCTGGCCGGTGGCCCATTGTGTTTTCGGCGAGCGGACCCTGCGGATATGGCGCGCCGAGGTCGTGGATGCCGAGCCGGGGGCGGAGCCCGGCACCGTGGTGCAGGCGCGCCGTTCCCTGGAAGTGGCCTGCGGCCAGGGGCGGCTGCGGTTGCTGGAGGTTCAGTTGCCCGGCGGCCGACGTATGCCCGCCTCCGCTTTCGTCAATGCCCATCCCTGTCTGGGGCTGCGCCTTCGGTGAGCCGGGTTCGTCGCCTCGCGGCCACGGTGGTGCGCCAGGTCCTCGCCGGAAGGTCCCTGGATCAGGCCCTGACGCCCTCCCTGGCCCGGCTGGATGCCGCAGATCGTTCCCTGCTGCAGGCCCTCTGTTACACGACGGTGCGCTGGTATCACCGCCTCGATTTCATTTTGCAACATCTGCTCGATAAGCCTTTGAAAGACCGGGAAGTCCATGCCCTGATTCTGGTCGGGCTGGCGCAATTGTCGCGGATGGCGGTTCCCCCCCATGCCGCTGTGGCCGAAACCGTGGCGGCGGTGGGACGCAAACGCTGGGCCCGGGGACTGGTGAACGCCCTGTTGCGGAACTATCTGCGCCGCCGGGAAGAACTGGAGCAGGCGGCCGACCGGGACTATCAGGCCGCTTTCAGCCATCCCGCCTGGTTGCGGCGGCGTGTCGAGCGGGCCTGGCCCCGGCAGGCGAAGGAAATTCTGAGCGCCAACAATGGTCATCCCCCGCTGGTGTTGCGCGTCAATCTGGCCCGCATAGGGCGGGATGAATATCTGCAGGTTCTGGGGGAAAGGGGCATCGCCGCTCGTCCGCTGCCCGAGGTGGCCTCGGCCGTGGTGTTGGATCGTCCCCTCGACGTGGCGGAGCTCCCGGGCTTTGCCGAAGGTTTGGTCTCGGTGCAGGACGGCGCCGCCCAGCTGGCGGCTCCCTTGTTGGAGCTGCGGCCGGGATGCCGGGTGCTGGACGTTTGCGCCGCACCGGGCGGCAAGACCCTGCATATGGTGGAACGGTGTCCCGAGATCGGGGAAATCGTGGCCCTGGATGTGGACCCGGCGCGGCTGGCCCGAATCGGGGAGAACCTGGAACGGCTGGGCCGGAATCCGCCGGTGCGGCTGCTTTGCGGTGACGCCCGCGATCCCGACTCCTGGTGGGACGGTCGTCCCTTCGACCGCATTCTGGTGGACGCCCCCTGTTCGGCCACCGGCGTCATCCGCCGCCATCCCGATATCAAGCTGTTGCGCCGCGACGAGGACGTTCCCGTCCTGGCGGCCTTGCAGCGGCAGATTCTGGACGCCGTGTGGCCGCTTCTGAAACCGGAGGGGATGCTGGTCTACGCCACCTGCTCCATCTTGCCCGAGGAGAACGCCGAGCAGATGGACGACTTCGTCGGCCGCCATCCGGATGCCCGCCCGATCGCCATCGAAGGCGGCTGGGGGCTGGCCGGCGGAATCGGACGGCAGATCCTGCCGGGGACGATGGACGGCTTCTATTATGCCAGGCTGGGCAAATGCGTTTGCTGCTGATTCTGCTGGGTTGGAGCCTGACGGTGTCGGCCGGGGATTACGGTTTCCGCGTCGATCGCGCGGATCTGGTGCGCCGGGGCGACATGCTGGCCCTGTCCGCCGCCATTCATTACCGTTTCAGTCCCACGCTGGTCCGGGCGCTGCGTCACGGCGTACCGTTGACGTTGACGGTCGAGGCGAAGGTCCTCCGTCCCCGTCGCGTCCTTTGGGACGAGCGTTTGTGGCGGCGGCGGTTGAATTTCCGCATCCAATACTACCCCTTGGCGCGGGTTTACCGGGTGATCGACGAGACCAATCACTCCCAGCGCAGCTTTCCCCGTCTCGACGCCGCCCTGGCGGCTTTGGGGCGGCTGGAGGAGATCGCCCTGCCGGTGCCGGAAGGCTGGCGTCCTCCCAGCGGGGCCTGCGCCGAGGTCGGCGTCCGGCTCAATATCGAACGGCTGCCATGGGCGCTTCGGCCCTTGGCTTATTTTTCCCCCGCCTGGCGCCTGATTTCGGAGCCTTACCGATGGCCGCTCACCGGGTGAGATTTCCGCTCACCGTTCTGGTCTCGATCCTGTTCGGGATCGTCCTGATCCCTCTGCACCTGATGAGTTCGGCGACCCAGGCCGCCTCGGAACTCAACCGCTGGTACACCTGGCTGTTGCTCATCAACGTACTGGGCGGGTTGTTGCTCCTGGGGCTGGTGGGGGCCAACATCTGGTGGCTCGTGCGCCAGTTCCGCAAGCGGGCCGCCGGCTCGCGTCTGGCCCTGAAGATGGTGTTGCTGTTCGTGTTTCTGGCCCTCACGCCGGCCGCCATCGTGTTCTATTACTCGTTCCAGTTTCTGCACCGCAGTATCGACAGTTGGTTCGACGTGGAAATCGACCGGGCCATGGAAAGTTCCCTGGAGCTGAGCAAGGCGGCCCTGGATCAGCGCATGCAGGCGTTGCTGCGGCAGACCCGGCGGCTGGCGGAAGCCCTGGACAAGATTCCCGAGGAGGTGCGCATCATCGAGCTCGACCGCTTGCGGGAAAGGAGCGGGGCGGCCGAGCTGACCCTGCTGACCCAGCAGGGACGCATCATCGCCACCAGCAGCGCCGGATCCGAACTGATTCTGCCCAACCTGCCGGACGTTTCCATTCTCACCCTGGCGCGCCGCTACGGCTACGTGGGGTTGGATCCGACGCCCGGCCCCATCGTGGAAGATTCCGCCGACCCTGGACTGCGGGTACGGGTGCTGATTCCGGTGAAGCTGGAGCGGCCCGCCTTTCTCCAGGCCCTTTACCCGCTGCCGCGGCGTCTGAACCGGTTGGCCCGGACCGTGGAGCAGGCCTACGCCCATTATCAGCAGATGGTCTATCTGCGCCGTTCCCTCAAGTTCAGCTTCTCCCTGACCCTGGCGCTGATTCTGTTGGTGAGCATGTTGGCGGCGATCTGGGCCGCCTTCATCAGCATCCGTCGCATCGTGGCGCCGGTGAAGATGCTGGTGCAGGGTACCCAGGCCGTGGCCCAGGGTAACCTGGACAAGCGCCTGCCCGTGCTGCAAAAGGACGACATGGGGTTTCTGGTCAGTTCCTTCAACACCATGACCGCGCGTCTGGCTCAGGCCCGCGACGAGGCGGAGCGGTCGCGCCGGGAAGTGGAAGACCAGCGCGCCTATCTGGAAACTGTCCTGGGGCATCTGTCCTCCGGGGTTTTGACCCTGAACCAGCAGACCCGCCTCAAGACCGCCAACCAGGCGGCCGAGTACATCCTCGAGGTCGATTTCCAAAAGATTCAGGGCCAGCCTCTGCGTGCCCTGGCGGAGCAGAATCCGGAACTGAGCCGGCTGGTGCGCTTGATCCGGGCACACCTGCTGGAAAGCGACGGGGCCTGGCAAGAGGAGGTGACCGTCAACGGCAGTCAGGGACAGAAGGTATTGTTGTGCCGGGGCAGTTCCCTGCTGGGCGCCGATGGCCGGCGGGTGGGGGCCGTGCTGGTGTTCGACGATATCACCGCCCTGGTTCAGGCCCAGAAGCACGCCGCCTGGAGCGAGATGGCCCGGCGTCTGGCCCACGAGATCAAAAACCCTCTGACCCCGATCCAGTTGGCGGCCGAGCGTTTGGAGCACAAGCTCAAGCCGCGCCTCGACGAGGGCGGCGCTGCGGTGCTGGAACGTTCCACCCGCACCATCGTCCAACAGGTCGAAGCGCTGAAGACCATGGTCAACGCCTTCTCCGAATACGCCCGCCTGCCCAAGCTGAAGCCGCAGCCGGTGGATCTGGGTATACTGATCGACGAAGTGCTGGCGTTGTATCCGCCGACCACGGGCGTGGCATTCGAGCTCGACGTCGATCCCGACCTGCCCCGGGTGATGGCCGACCCGTTGCGCCTGCGTCAGGTGTTGCACAATTTGATCAAGAACGCCCTGGAGGCGGGAACGCCGCCGATCCGGGTCCGGATCGTGGTCAGGCGCATCCAGGTTCGGGGACGTCCGTGGGTCGAGCTGGTCATGGAGGACGACGGGCCGGGTGTGGCGCCGGAGCGGGCCGAGCAGATCTTCGACCCCTACGTAACCAGTAAATCCAAGGGAACCGGCTTGGGGTTGGCGATCGTCCGGAAGATCATCGAAGAGCACGGCGGCTCCATTCACCTGGATCGGAGCTACCGGGACGGCGCCCGTTTCGTGATCCAGGTTCCGCTGAAACCCGAAATCGACGAGCAAGGTCATGAGTAAGACAACCATTCTCGTAGTCGACGACGAACCGGATATCTGCGAACTGGTGCAGGAAATCCTCGAGGACGAGGGTTACCGGGTCATCACCGCCGAAAACGGCGCCGCGGCCCGGCGCCATTGGCGCGACGATCCCCCCGACCTGGTCCTGCTGGATATCTGGATGCCTGACGTGGACGGGGTCAGTCTTCTCAAGGAGTGGGTGGTCCAGGGGCAGACCCCCTGTCCGGTGATCATGATGTCGGGGCACGGGACGGTGGAGACCGCCGTGGAGGCCACCCGTCTGGGCGCCTTTGACTATCTGGAAAAGCCCTTGTCCATGACCAAATTGCTGTCCACGGTGGAAAGGGCGCTGGAATCCGCCCCGGGGCGCCGGCCGGCGCCGCAGGCCGGCGAGGTCGACTACGTCGAGCCGGTGGGTAAGAGCGCCGCCATGTCCCAGCTGCGCGATCAGGTGAAGCGGCTGGCCCAGTACAACACCCGGGTGCTTCTGGTGGGGGAGCCGGGCACCGGCAAGGAGACTTTCGCCCGCTATTTGCACCGTCACAGCCTGCGGCGTCACGGCCCCTTCATTGCCGTGGGGGTGGGCACCATCGCCCCGGAATTCTCCGCCGTGGAGTTCTTCGGCAAGGAGGAAGGCGGCACCGTCCATCGCGGCCTGCTGGAACAGGCCCACGGCGGCATTCTGTTCCTCGACGAGGTGGGGGACATGGACGAGGAGACCCAATTGCGCCTGGTGAGCGCCTTGGAATCCGAGTCCTTCCTCCGGGTGGGAGGAAGCGAGCAGGTCAAGGTGGACGTGCGGATCCTGGCCTCGACCCGGCGCAATCTGGAGGAGGAGGTCAAGGCCGGCCATTTCCGCAAGGATTTGTATTATCTCTTGAACGAGGTGACCTTGCAGATTCCCCCCTTACGTCAGCACCACGAGGACGTTCCCGAGCTGTTGAACTACTACGTCGACCATTTCGTGACCCGGGAGAAGCTGGCCTTTCGTCGCTTTCCGGTGGCGGTGCAGAACTTCCTGCGCAATTACGCCTGGCCGGGCAACGTTCGTGAGCTGAAAAACTTAGTTCACCGTCTGTTGATACTGGGCAGTGGCGAGGAGGTCGAGCTGGACGAGGTCAAGACCGCTCTAGGGGAGATCGTCACCAAGGAAGCGGTCGAAGCCCCGGAATTTTACGACCTGCCCCTGAAGGAGGCCCGGGAACGGTTCGAAAAGGCGTATTTGGAATATCATTTGGAAAAGCACGGCGGCAGTGTGGCGCGCCTGTCCCAGGCCATCGGCATGGAACGCACCCATCTGTACCGCAAGCTGCATGCTCTGGGTATCAAGTTCAAGGACAAGCGGTAATGAAAATCTTGGTGTTGGGGGCGGGCCGGGTCGGCACCAGCGTGGTCAGCAACCTGGCTCAGGAAAACTACGACGTGGTGGTGGTGGACAAGAATCCCGAAATCCTCCGGGAACTGCGCGATCGCTTCGACATCGCCACGGTGACCGGCAACGCGGCCCATCCCCCTGTCCTCGGCTCGGCCGGCGCCGAGGACGCCGATCTGATCGTGGCGGTCACCAGCGACGACGAAACCAACATCCTGGCCTGCCAGATCGCCCACACCCTGTTTCGGGTCCCCAAGAAAATCGCCCGCATCCGGGCCATCGAGTACACCCGCTATCCCCAGCTCTTCGGACCGGGCGGGCTCGCCGTGGACGTGGTCATCAGCCCCGAGCAGATCATCAGCGATTTCATCAGCGGTCTGCTCCAGTATCCCGGGGCCTCCCAGGTGTTGGACTTCGCCGACGGTCGGGTGCGGCTGGTATCGGTGCAAGCGGTGGCGGGCGGGCCCCTGGTGACCCATCCGATCCGCGAACTGCACCAGCACATGCCCCGGGTCCATGCACGGATCACCGCCATTTTCCGCCAGGGGCGTCCCATCGTTCCAACCGGGGACATGATCATCGAGCCGGGCGACGAGGTGTTCTTCGTCGCCTCGCCGGCCGAGATCCGTGGGGTGATGAGCGAGCTACGCGGCCTCGACCGGCCCTACAGGCGCATCATGTTCGCCGGCGGCGGCCATATCGGCAAACGGGTGGCCAAGGCCTTGGAGCGCCGCTTCCAGGTCAAGGTCATCGAGAAGGATCCCAAGCGGGCCCGGAAGCTGGCCGCCGATCTGGACAACACCGTGGTGTTGGTGGGCGACGCCGCCGATCGGGATCTGCTGTTGAACGAGAACATCGAGAACATCGACGTTTTTTGCGCCATCACCGACGACGACGAGGCCAACATTCTCTCTGCCATGCTGGCCAAGAAACTGGGGGCCCGGCGTGTCATCAGCCTCATCAACCGCCCCGCCTACGCCGATCTGGTCGAGCGCAATCTGGTGGATCTGGTGATCTCCCCCCAGGAGGCCACCATCGGCAGTCTGTTGCGTCACGTTCGCCGCGGCGACGTGGTCCAGGTTCATTCCCTGCGCCGGGGGGCGGCGGAAGCCATCGAGGCGGTCGCCCACGGCTGTCCCGGCCGTTCCCGGGTGGTGGGGCGGACCATCGAGCGCCTGAAACTGCCCGCCGGGGTGGTGCCCGGCGTGATCGTGCGGGGTAAGGAGGTGATCCAGGCCCATCACGACACCCAGATTCAGGAAAACGATCACGTGATCATGTTCTTGCTCGACAAGAAACTGATCCCCACCGTGGAAAACCTGTTCGCCCCACCCGTCGCCAAGGCAGCCTGAATTGCGTACCGCGGTCCAGATCCAGGTGGTGCTGCGCATCATCGGCGCCCTGTCGGTGTTCTTCAGCTTCACCATGCTGCCGCCGTTGGCGGTGTCCTGGTACTACGGCGACGGGGCCCACCTGCCGTTCCTGTTCGGTTTCCTCATCATCCTCGGCGCCGGTTTGCTGTTCTGGTGGCCGTTTCGCCACGCCCAGCGCGATCTGCGGGTCCGGGACGGCTTCCTGGTGGTGGCGTTGCTGTGGATCATCCTGGGGTTCACCGGCGCGGTGCCCCTGCTGATGGTGGAGCAGCCCTATCTGTCGTTCACCGATGCGGTGTTCGAGGCGATCTCCGGCCTCACCACTACCGGCGCCACGGTCATCTCCGGCCTCGACGATCTGCCCAAGTCCATTCTCTACTACCGCCAGCAGTTGCAGTGGCTGGGCGGAATGGGGATCGTGGTGTTGGCGGTGGCGGTGCTGCCGCTGCTCCGGGTGGGGGGAATGCAGTTGTACCGGGCCGAAACCCCGGGGCCTATGAAGGACACCAAGCTGACCCCCCGGATCGCCGAGACCGCCAAGGCCCTGTGGGGAGTCTATCTGGGGCTGACGGTGGCGTGCGCCTTCAGTTACTGGCTCGCCGGCATGGAACCGTTCGACGCCGTCGGTCATGCGTTCTCCACCATCGCCATCGGCGGGTTTTCCACCCACGATGCCAGTATCGGTTTCTTTCGGAATCCCGCCATCGAGGCCGTCGCCATCGTGTTCATGCTGATCGCCGGGATCAACTTCTCTCTCCATTTCGAAATCCTGCGCCGCCGTCATTTACGGGTCTATGTCGCCGACAGCGAAGTGCGCGCCTATCTCGCCCTCTTGGTCCTGATCGCGATGCTGGCCGCCGGCTACCTCTGGCGCTACGGTGGGATCGACCTCCATTCGGCGGTGCGTCACGGTCTGTTCCAGGCGATCTCCTTCATGACCACCACCGGTTTCACCAGCACCGACTACAGCGTCTGGCCGGCTTTCGTCCAGGTGATATTGGTCTTCGGCGCCTTCGTCGGCGGCTGCGCCGGTTCCACCGCCGGAGGGCTCAAGGTGATCCGGGTTCTGTTGTTGTACAAGCAGGGGATTCGGGAAATCTTGCGGCTGATTCACCCCCAGGCGGAGATTCCGGTCAAGGTCGGGCGGGTGCCGGTGTCCACCCGGGTGGTGGAGGCGGTGTGGGGTTTCTTTTCCCTCTACGTGGTGTCGTTTGCGATCTTGATGGCGCTGATGATGGCCGCCGGCTTGGATCAAGTGACCGCCTTCGCCGCCGTGGCCGCGTGCCTCAACAATCTGGGCCCGGGTCTGGGTGATGTGACGGCCGGTTTCATGACCATGCCCGATTCGGTCAAATGGCTGGCCTGTTTCGCCATGTTGCTGGGTCGGTTGGAGATCTTCACCCTGCTGGTGTTGTTGGTGCCGGATTATTGGCGCAATTGACATGGGCAGGTCTGTCAGGGACAAGTGGGACCGTATCTACGCCGATGCGGGCTGGCCGGCCCCGGCCCGGGTGGTGCGTGAAAACGAGCATCTTTTGCCGTTGCGGGGCCGGGTCCTGGAAGTGGCCTGCGGTCTGGGGGCCAACGCCCTGCTGCTGGCCCGCCGCGGCCTGGACGTGACCGCCTGGGATCTTTCCCCGGTAGCCGTCGAGCGGCTGCGGCGTCGGGCCGAACGTGAGGGGTTGCCGCTGCGGGCCGAGGTGCGCGACGTCACGGTCGCCCCCTGGCCAGGGGAGGCCTGGGATGTTATCGTCGTCAGCCGATTTCTGGACCGGGCCGTGTGTGCGGCGATGCGACAGGCGCTCAAACCCGGCGGTTTGTTGATGTACCAGACCTTCGTCCGCGATCCGGTGACGTCGGTCGGACCGTCGAATCCGGCCTACCGGCTGGCGGAAAATGAATTGTTGCGCCTGTTCTCCGGTCTGATCGTCAGAGCTTATCGGGAGGAAGGCCATTGCGGCGACCGATGCCGGGGATGGCGTGACGAGGCTTATCTGGTCGCCCAGAAACCCATGTAACGGAGGATGTCATCATGAGCGAGATTCTGAATCTGAAACCACCGGC
>JALSGR010000195.1 GCA_026982635.1 Methylothermaceae bacterium
ACCTGGGGGAAGCCCTGGCCTGGATCCGCAAGTCCAGCTCCAGCTACATCCGCGACGACGACGTCCTGTTGCGCTATCTGGAGGAATACCACGACGGCGAAACCCAATCCGGCGTGGGCCGGGTCAGCTTCGTGCGCCTGTTCGGGATCTTCAAGACCGAGCTGCAGAAAAAGGAAAAGACGCTGGTGCTGCCGGAAGACCCCGTCAAACGTCGGATCGTCGCCCAGCGTTGTGCCGACATTCTTCACCGCTTCGGCGTCAAGGAAAGCGTCTTCATCACCGACGGTTCCAATCCCACCATCGCCAGCTTCAAATACGAAGACAAGAAGGAAGGCGTCCGGAAGAAGGTGCAGTACTACATCCCCATCATCGACAAGGCCACCGGCGACCGGATCGACCGGATCATCCAGGAATCCGGCTGCGACATCAGCCACAAGGACGCCACCGGCTGCGGCGATTCCTACACCGCCACGGTGCTGGCCCTGAAGCAGATCACCGGCAATCGTGTCTATCCCACCACTATCGCCATCCTGGCCAATCACATCGCCCGCCTGGTCTACGCCCTGCCCTTCTCCAATCTGATGGAAATCGAGGCCCACTGTCCCGGTATCACCGAGAAAGTCATCCGTCTGGCTCTGGAAAATCTCGACGAAATCAACGCCCGCTGTCGAGCCAACAACCAACTGGAGATCCTCCAGTCTCAGGCCCGTTCGTTGATCTTTCAGGTGTTGCTGTAACGCCGCCCACGTCGGGGCGGACAGAGGCCGAGCAGATCGACCCATCGACGCTCGATGTCCTCGGTCAGGGCGAATTGCGCCAGGGCGCGGCGTAGGTTTTCCCCCGGGAACGCCACCTTGAAATACCGATCCCCCTCCAGATGATCGGTGAGGAAACGCAGACCGAGCTCGAAGGGAAGAAGCCAGATCGCTTCGGGCAGCAGGTCGATCTCGGCGGCGGTCAGCCAGCGCCCCGCCTCCGCCAGCCAGCCCTCGATCAAAGCGGCGGTCAGGGGCAGATCCAGACATCCTCGACGACCGCAGGCGGAACGAACGCAGTCCCCGATGTCCCAAAGCCACAACCCCGGCTTGAGGGTGTCCAGATCCACCCAGGCCAGCGGCCTCAGACTCGCCGGGTCGAAGAGAACGTTGTCCAGCTTGGGATCGCCGTGGACCACCCGCCGCGGCAAGCCGGCCTGTTCCAGCACCACGGCCCGCCGGCGACGCTGCTGGACGAAGTCGCAGGCGCGCTCCAAGGCTGGAGAGAACGGAGCCCGCCAGGCGGCCAACGCCCGGTCGAAGGCATCCAGATAGGTGGGCGTGACGTGGAATCCCGGCAGAGTGTCGTGTAGAGCGGCCGGGTCGATCCCGGCCAACAGCCGGTGCAGATGGCCGAGGCTCCATCCCAGCCGGAAAGCGAGATCGGGATGGTCCACCCGTTCCAGGGTGACGGCGGGCAGGTAACGCCACAGGCGCCAGAATTCACCCCCGGCTCGGACGAAGTTCCCCCCCGAGCGGGCGGCGATCAGCCCCGGCAGTTGCAGACGTCGGTCGGGCTGTGCGGCCAAATGGCGCGAGACCGTGGCGACATTGGCCATGATCCGGGCGGGTTCGGGAAACACCCGGCGGTTGATGCGCTGCAACACCCCCCGCTTGCGGGAGGCGGTCACCAGCCAACTGTCGTTGATCAGCCCCCGCCCGAGGGGGGCGATGACGGGCCGGCTGCGGGGAAAGACGAAGCGGCGGACGATCGCCGGTAAGGGGATCATCGTTCCGCCAATTGGAAGCGGCGCCGGTTGCGCTCCTTCTCGAGGGCGCTTTTCTTCAGGAGCACATAGACCGCCCCGCTGCCACCGTGGTGCTTGCAAGCACTGTGGAAAGCCAGTACGTCACCGAGCATGGGCAGCCAACGGGCCAGACAGCCCTTGAGCAGACCCGGCGACTGGCGGCCGCCTTTACCGTGGATGATCAGGGCGCAGCGCACCGACTCGCGCAGGCAGGTCTGGACGAAACGGTACACTTCGCGGCGCGCCTGAGCCACGCTCATCGAGTGGAGATCCAGCAAAGCCTCGACCGGATACTCCCCCCGGCGCAACTTGCGGAACACACCCGCCTGCACGCCCGGACGGCGCCATTCCAGGATGGCGTGGGGGGGCAGGGGTTCGATGAAGGTGGTCGGCAGAAAGGAATCGTCGTCCAATACCCGGCGGGCGGCCTCCCGCCGATAGGCCTGCCCCGGCGTGGACACGCCGGCTCGCCGCGTCGGGACCTTGTCGGTGGTCAGGGGACGGATCCCGGACATGGCCTGATGAAACAACTCGCTTTCGTCACTCATCGCTCGTCACCTCGATACCCGGAGCCACCCGCGCCAACCAGCCGTAGATCCGTTTGGCCAGCACGGCCTCCCGCCCCCGATAATGGTGCCCCACCCCGCTGATGCGCCACTGGCGGTAGCCCTGGCGGCCCTTCAGGATCGAATGCCGCTCCCGTGCCGTGCCCCGGATTTCCCGGGCGTCGTTTTCCCCGTAAACGTCCAGAACCGGCACTTTCACCGCCGTCAGCCACTCGCGCAGTCGGGCCGCCCGTTCCAGCGGCCACCAGGGGCTCAACAGGACGAGCGCCCGGACCGCCGGATCCGGATCGTGGCCAAGATAGTTCAGCGCCACCGCCGCACCGAAACCGTGCCCTGCCAGGACGATGTTTCGCCAGCCTTCGCCCTTCATGGCGGCGATGGCGAATTTGAGCCGTCCGACCGCCTCGGATACCAAAACCCAGTATTCGTCGGGACGGGCCTCCGCTTCCAGAACGGGAAGCTGGAGGCTGAGCGTACTCCAGCCGTATTCGGGCATGGTCTGCCTCAGCCTGCCGGTCAGGCCGGCGTCGAGCCGCAGACCGGCTTCCGGCAGCAGGATCACCAACCCCTTCCGTCGCGCCGGGCGAGCTTCCTCGAACAGCGCCGGAAACGAGCCTCCGTCACGCTGCAACTGCACGACCCGGCCCCCGGCCACCCCTTCGAGCAGCCCGGCCGTCAGACGAGCCTCTTCGACATCGTTGGCGGCGGCCCACAAGGGCAGGACCAAGGCCCACAGCAGGACAGCGAACAGCCGTTCAGGGCACCAACACCGCCGCGCCCTGGAAACGGCCGTGGCGCAGATCGTCAAGGGCACGATTGGCCTCCTCCAAGGGATAGGGATGAACCTCCGTATGGATCGGTATCCGCGCGGCGACGGCCAGAAATGCCTCGCCGTCACGGCGGGTCAGATTGGCCACGGAACGAAGGCTCCGTTCCCCCCACAGAATCGCGTAAGGGAAAGCGGGAATGTCGCTCATGTGGATGCCGGCGCAGATCACCTGCCCCCCCTTGCGGACCGCTCTGAGGGCCGCTGGGACCAAGGCGCCGACCGGCGCGTAGATGATCGCCCCGTCCAGTTCCACCGGGGGTTTTTCCGTACTGTCCCCGGCCCACCTGGCCCCCAGTTTCCTGGCGAACGCCTGGGCCTCGGTATCCCCGGGACGGGTGAAAGCGTAGATTTCCTTGCCCTGATGGATCGCCACCTGGGCGATGATGTGGGCTGCGGCACCGAAGCCGTAGAGGCCGATCCGTTCCACGTCCTCGACCATGGCGTAGGAACGGTAGCCGATCAGACCGGCACACAGCAAAGGAGCTGCGTGAAGGTCGTCGTAGCCGTCCGGCAGGGTGAAACAGTAATGGGCGTCGGCGACCACGTAATCGGCGTAACCGCCGTCCAGGGTGCAACCAGTGAAACCGGGACGATCGCAGAGATTCTCCTGCCCCGTGCGGCAATAGCGGCACCGGCCGCAGGTGTGTCCCAACCAAGGAACGCCGACCCGCTGCCCAGGCTCGAAGCCGGTCACCCCCTCCCCCAGCGCCACGACCTCCCCGACCACTTCGTGGCCGGGAACGATGGGCAGGCGGGTCTGGGGCAAATCCCCGTCCACCACGTGCAGATCGGTGCGACATACCCCACAGGCCCTGACCCGGAGCAGCAGTTGTCCGGACCCCGGCTGGGGAATCGGACGCCGGACCCGTTTCAACGGCTCACCGGGACGATCCAGCACCATGGCACGCATGTTGTGGGCCATCGTTGCCTCCTGTAAGATGGATTCACTTCAATATACAACGATTTTTCCACCCGGTTCCCGATTTATGACCGAGCCCGCCTCCACGGCGATGCTGGCGCTGCGCCAGAAGGAAGGCCGCCTGCATGTCTGTGTGGGCGGCGACTGGCGTATCGCCACTCCGCAACGCCCCACCGTCGGCGAGGTGATCCTGGCCCTGGAGGAAAGCCGGATCGACCAGGTGGTGATCGAGGACGGCGGCATCCAGGCGTGGGACAGCGCTTTGCTCCTGTTCGTGGAACAGCTGCGGGAATATTGCCAACGACGCGGCATCGCTCTGGACTGTCGGGCGCTTCCCGAAGGCGTGCGCCGGCTGTTGACCCTGGCCACCGCAGTCACCCCCACCACGACCGCCAGAACCGGCGGAACGCCGGGCTGGCTGGAACGGGTGGGACTGCAAACCCTGAACCTGCTCGACCAGACCCAGGCCTTCGTTCGCTTCATCGGCGAAACCGCCCTCGCCCTGGCCCGTCTGGTCCGCGGCCGGGCCCGGTTCCGCCTCCCGGACCTGTGGCTGCTGCTGCAGGAATGCGGTCCGGGCGCCCTGCCCATCGTGACTCTGATCGCCCTGCTGATGGGACTGATACTGGCTTACGTGGGAGCGCTCCAGCTTCAGATGTTCGGCGCCCAGATCTACGTGGCCAACCTGGTGGGGCTAGGCACGTTGCGGGAAATGGGGGCCATGATGACGGCGGTCATCATGGCGGGACGCACCGGCGCCGCCTACGCCGCCCAGTTGGGCACCATGCAGGTGAACGAGGAAATCGACGCCCTGAAAACCCTGGGACTATCGCCGATGGAATTTCTGGTGCTGCCACGCATGATCGCCCTGATCGTCATGGTCCCCCTGCTGACCCTCTATGCCGATCTGGTGGGGCTGTTGGGGGGCGGCTTGGCGGCCGTGAGCGTCTTCGACCTGACCGTTCTGGAATACGTCACTCAGACCCGCACCGCGCTCAGCTTCCAGGACCTCGGGGTCGGCCTGATCAAGGCGGCGGTCTTCGGCATCCTCATCGCCACGGCCGGCTGTCTCCGGGGCATCCAGTGCCGCCGCAGCGCCCAGGCGGTGGGCGAGGCGACCACCTCGGCCGTGGTCAGCGCCATCGTGGCCATCGTGGTGGCCGATTCCCTGCTCACCATCCTGTTCACCCGGTTGGGGATCTGACGTGGCCGAACCGCACATCGTCGTCCGCGATCTGACCATGGCCTACGGGGATCGGGTGATCCAGCGCGACCTGAATTTCACCATCGGCCGCGGCGACATCTTCATCATCATGGGCGGCTCCGGCTGCGGCAAGAGCACGCTGCTGCGCCACCTGATCGGCCTGATTCGTCCGGCGAAGGGGCAAATACTCTACGACGGGGTGGATTTCTGGAACGCGGATCCGTCCACCCGAACCGCCCTGCTGCGCCGGATCGGCGTGCTGTATCAGAGCGGCGCCCTGTGGAGTTCCATGACCCTGGCAGAGAACGTCGGCCTGCCCCTCGGTGAATACACCGATCTGGAGGAAACGGAGATCATGGCGCTGGCTTCCTTGAAGCTGGCCCTGGTCGGCTTGAAAGGTTTCGAGAACTATTATCCCTACGAAATCAGCGGCGGCATGCAGAAGCGCGCCGGCCTGGCGCGGGCCATCGCTCTGGACCCGGAGATTCTGTTCTTCGACGAGCCCTCCGCCGGCCTCGATCCCATCAGTGCCAAACGGCTGGACGATCTGATCGTCGAACTGCGCGACAGCCTGGGGGCCACGGTGGTGATCGTCACCCACGAACTGCCCAGCATCCTGGCCATCGGCACCAACTCCGTATTCCTCGACGCCGAGCGCAAGACCATGATCGCCCAGGGCCCGCCCCGCGAATTGCTCCATCACGCCGATCCCAAAGTCCGTGAATTCCTGACCCGAGGAGGAACCTTATGAGCAAACGGGCCAATCCGACCCTGATCGGCGCCTTCGTCATCGGCGCGCTCGCGTTGTTCTTCGCCGCCCTGTTCATTTTCGGCGGCGAAGAACTGTGGACCGAACGCAACCGCTACGTGATCTTCTTCGGCGAATCGGTCAACGGCCTCAACATCGGCGCCCCGGTGAAGATGCGCGGGGTGCAGATCGGCAAGGTGACCGACATCCGGGTGATCTACGACCCCAAGGCCAACAGCTTGCTGACCCAAGTCGTCATCGAGGTGAAACGGGGCCACGTGCAGATGATGGGGGAAAACCGCCTGCCGTGGCAGCGTCCCGATCTGGAGGATCTGATCCAGAACGGCCTGCGGGCCCAATTGAAACTGCAAAGTCTGGTGACCGGCCAGCTTTACGTGGACATCAATTTCCATCCCCACACGCCGGTCCATCTGGTCAACGCGTTGGACAGCGGTCTGCCGGAAATCCCGGCCATTCCCTCCAGTCAGGAAGAAATCGAAAGCACCATCAGCGAACTGGTGCGGGAGATCCGCCAGCTTCCCTTGAAGGAGATGTTCACCAAACTGGACTCCACCCTGACCCACATCGACGCCACCGTCAGCCAGCCGGAATTCCACCATTCGGTGCGCCACCTCGACCAACTGCTGACCGATCTCGACCACGAACTCGCCAGCCTCTCCCGCCACCTGGAATACAACCTCGTCCTGAGCCGAAAGCTGCTGCAACGGATGGACGAATCCGTACCGGTATTGCTGGAGAACTCGACCAAGACCCTACAAAAGGCCCAACGGGCGCTGGACGAAAGCGAACGCACCCTGACCGCCCTGCGCGACAATTTCGGCCCCCAGTCCCCCCTGACCGCCGACTTCCACGACACCCTGGACGCGGTCCGAGAGGCGGCCCGGGAAATCGGGGTGCTCGCAGAAACATTGCAGACTCAACCGGAAATTCTGCTACGAGGCAAAGGGAGATAACCCATGATCCTGCGGACAATGTTCCTGTCTCTGGTATTTTGGCTGGCCGGCTGTACCATCACAGGGAAGAGCCCGCCGGCCCAGTTCTACGTTCTCCCGGCGCCGCGGCAAATCCAGCCCTTGTCCCAAGGGGAACAGGTCATCGCCATCGCGCCGGTCCGCTTGCCCAAATACCTGGAGCGTCCCCAGATCGTCACCCTCCACGAAGACGGCAAACTCGAACTGGCCGAATTCCACCGCTGGGCCGAACCCCTGAGGGCCGGTTTCACCCGGGTGCTGGGTGCCGGGCTCGCCGCCCGCCTGCCGCAAAGCCACATCCTCACCCTGCCGGCGCCGCGCGCCCACCCAGACTGGGTGCTCCGGACCCAGGTCCACGAATTCCAGGTCTATCCGGACCACTGCCGTCTGCAGGTGGACTGGCGACTGAGCCGGGGCGGCCGGGTTCATGCCTGGCATCGCGCGGAAATCCGCCAACCCCTGTCAGGGCGCGGCTACGGCGCTATCGTGACGGCCATGGGACTCGCCGTCGATCGGCTGGCGGCCAGGGTGGCGGAAGCTTTGACGCGCGCCGAGTGATGCGGGTCACAAGCGGCAATCCGGCCGCCGTCCTCCAGCCCGGGCCCGTTGGTACAACGGCAGCACCCGCGGTAGGTAAGCCTCCAGCTCCCGGATACGGGTTTCATGGGACGGGTGGGTGGACAGCCATTCCGGCGGGCTTGCCCGATTGAGCCGCCCCATGTTGTGCCACAGCTGGATCGCCTCCCGTGGGTCGAAGCCGGCCTTCGCCATCAATTCCAGACCGATGACGTCGGCTTCCGATTCTTGGATGCGGCTGAAGGGCATCAGAACGCCATACTGGGCACCTAGGCCCAGGGCCGCCATCGCCAACTGTCCCATCGACGATTGGGGCGCAGCGATGGCCTGGATCACCGCCAGGCCCTGCTGCAGGGCGAACTGCTGGGACACCCGCTCGTTGCTGTGACGGGCCAGCACGTGGCCGATCTCGTGGCCGATGACCGCCGCTAGCTGGTGCTGGTTGCGGGCCACCTTCAGCAAACCGGTGTAAACCCCGATCTTACCCCCCGGCAGCGCGAAGGCGTTGGCCTGTTCGGAGCGGAACACCACCACCTCCCAGGAACCGCCCAGGTCACGGGTCAGCGCCTTCACCACGCACTGAACGTAGGCGTTGATCCGGGGATCGTTCTCGATCGGCTCCTTCCTTTTGATTTGCTCGAAGGCCTGCAATCCCATCCGAGTCAGTTGGTCTTCCGGCATCAGCACCAACTGGCTGCGCCCGGTGGGCGACACCGCGCAGGCGACCAGGAGCAAAGCGATCGCCAGACCGGAAACGAAGCGTATCCACATCGGCCGTTCTCCAACATCGAAAATCTTCATCCCACCGACCGCCGGCTTTGCCATCCTCTTTCGCCGAAGGCCGATGGTGAGCATCTCGCTTTTGCGCTCTATTTGATTTCCAGAACACCGGCACCCTCCGCACGAGTGACCGGTAGCAAGCATCCTGCCCCCTGAACATTGCCGCCGGCATTCAGATCGAATAAAGTAAGCCGAAATTATCACACCTTTTCCCCATTTGTCATGAGTGAAGAAGCCTTTTTCAGCGAGCGCCGGGTCCAAACCGGCCAAATGATCGAGGAGCTGCTGCAGGAGCGGCGGCAAATGTGGCAACTTTACTGCGAAGTGGCGGAACTGAAGCCCTTCGACCGACACCAGGAACCGCTGGAACAGATTCTGGACCGGTTCTGCCAAATCCTGATCGATTACATTTCCCTGGGACATTTCGGCATCTACCGCCGTATCATCGAGGGAACCGAACGCCGCCGCCGCGTCATCGAAGCGGCGGAACGCTTCTATCCCCGCATCGCCGAAGCCACCGAGGTGGCGCTCAAGTTCAACGACCGCTACGAAACCGGTCAATTCACCGACCGGGCGCTTCTGAATCAGGCCCTCTCCGAACTCGGGGAAGCGCTGGCCACCCGCATCGAGCTGGAAGACCGGCTGATCGACGCCATGAGCCGATGAAATTCTGCAGCGAGTGCGGTGCCCCCCTGGTGGTCAAAATTCCACCGGGCGAGGACCGGGAACGCCACGTCTGCGAAACCTGTGGCACCATCCATTATCAGAATCCCAAGATCATCGCCGGCTGCATTCCGGAATGGGAGGGAAAAATCCTGCTGTGCCGCCGGGCCATCGAGCCCAGAAAGGGGCTGTGGACCCTACCGGCCGGCTTCATGGAGCTAGGGGAAACCCTGGAGCAGGCCGCCGCCCGGGAAACCCGGGAGGAAGCCTTAGCCGAGGTGGAAATCCTGGAACTGTACACGGTCTTCAGCCTGCCCCACGTGAACCAGGTCCATCTGTTCTTCCGTGCCCGCATGACCCGGCCTTGCTTCGCCCCTGGCGAGGAAAGCCTAGAAACCCGACTGCTTTCCGAGTCCGAAATCCCCTGGTCCGATTTGGCCTTCTCCACGGTGCGCCGAACCCTGGCGTATTTTTTCTCCGATCGTCGGGAACGGCGCTTCCGCCTGCGCAGCGAACAGCTTCCCCCCGCATTTTCCGCCCAAAGCGCCACCGGCTGACAGGATACCGGCTTCGAGCCGGCAAACGAAAAGGCCGCCTCCCTGCTTAGGGATCGCGGCCTTCGGGTTCAAATGGTGCCTCGGGCCGGACTCGAACCGGCACGGCTTTCGCCACCGCCCCCTCAAGACGGCGTGTCTACCAGTTCCACCACCGAGGCGATGATCGGTTACTGCTTTTCGGCCTTCCCGGACTCCACCGGAACGACCACCGGCGTGTCGGCCGGCACCTGGGGTTGGGATTTTTCCTCCACCGGCGGAAGATCCTCCGCCGCCTTCAACATCTCGATGACGTCCTTCTTTTCCTCACGCAGGTCGGTGAAATAGGCCAGCGACAAACTGGTGAGGAAAAACAGGGCCGCGAGAATGGCGGTGGTCCGCGACAGGAAAGAGGCCGATCCTCGGGCGCCGAACACGGTCCCGGAGGCACCGCTGCCGAACGCGGCGCCGACATCGGCCCCCTTCCCCTGCTGCAACAGGACGAACACCACGATGCCAATGGCGATCAGGACGTGAAAAACGATGAGAATCTGATACAACATGGCTACTACTGCGTTTCCAGCGCCGCCTGCACGATTGCCAGAAAGGACTCCGCCTTCAGCGAGGCGCCGCCGATGAGACCGCCGTCGATGTCCGGCATGGAAAACAGCGCCCCGGCATTGTCGGCGTTGACGCTGCCACCGTAGAGGATGCGCACTTCCCGAGCGACGTCCGCGTCCCGGCCGGCCAGTTGCCGACGGATATGTTCGTGAACCTCCTGGGCCTGTTCCGGCGTCGCGGTACGCCCCGTACCGATCGCCCATACCGGCTCGTAGGCGATGACCGCCTGCTTCAAGGATTGAACGCCGGCCTTTTCCAGGACCGCCTGCAACTGCCGGTCCACCACGGCGAAGGTCTCGCCCGCTTCCCGTTGTTCCAGGGTCTCACCGATGCAGAGAATGGGGCACAAACCGTGTTCGATGGCTTTCCGATAGCGAGCCGCCACCAGTTCGTCGGATTCGCCATAGATCAGGCGCCGCTCCGAGTGTCCCACGATCGCCAGGCGGCAGCCGAATTCCCGGAGCATGGGCGCGGAGACTTCGCCGGTATAGGCGCCGGCGTCTTGGTCGGCCACGTTTTGCGCCCCCACCTGCACCGGCGTCCCGTCGAGCTGTTCGGACACCTGGGGGATGAAGACGTACGGGGGACATACCCCCAAGTCCACCGCCATCTCGGCCGACACGCCGGCGGCGACGTCCTGCGCCAGCTGCCGAACGCTGGCACGAGTACCGTTCATTTTCCAATTTCCAACAACCAATGGTCGGCGCATACTTCCCCCCTGCTAAATTCGGTGAATTTTAGCCGGATCAGGGAACGAAAGCAAATCAAGCCAGGCTGCGGGCCACGACCTCGGCCAATTCACCGGCCAAGCGCTCGATCAAATCGGCGTCCTCCCCTTCCAGCATCACCCGGATCACCGGTTCGGTACCGGAAGGACGGAGCAGAATGCGGCCGTTTCCGTTGAGACGCCGCTCGACGGCCGTACAGGCATCCCGCACCGGTTCGATGGCCGTCAAGTCGTCCGGCTTGCGGCGCACCCGGACGTTGCGCAGCACCTGGGGATATTTGGTCATCCCCTGTTTGAGCTCGTGAAGGGATTTGCCGCTGCGCCACATTTCCGCCAGCACCTGCAGCGCGGCCACGATACCGTCGCCGGTGGTGGTGCGGTCGAGACAGATGATGTGCCCGGAATTCTCACCACCGAGGATGCCGTTGCTGGATTCCAGCATCTCCATGACATAGCGGTCCCCCACCTTGGCCCGCTTCAGCTCCAACCCCAGTTCGGCCAGGGCGTGTTCCAGTCCCAGGTTGGTCATCAAGGTGCCGACCACCGGACCCCGCATTTTTCCCGCCGTCAAGCGGGAGCGGGCGATGATGTAGAGGAGTTCGTCGCCGTCCACCAGGGCGCCGGTGTGGTCCACCATGACGACCCGATCACCGTCACCGTCGAAGGCGATGCCCAGGTCAGCGCCGCGGGCGACCACCTCCCGCTGCAGCTTCTCCGGGCTAGTGGAGCCGCAGCCCCGGTTGATGTTGAAACCGTCCGGCTCGACACCGATGGCGCTGACCCGGGCGCCCACCTCGCTGAACACGTGGGGGGCGATGTGATAGGTGGCTCCGTTGGCGCAGTCGAGGACGATGTCGAGACCGCTCAGGTCCATACAGGCGGGCACGGTGCTCTTGCAGAACTCGATGTACCGGCCCGGCGCGTCGGCGATCCGCATGGCCTTGCCCAGTTGTTCGGAGGCCACCGTAGACATCGGCTTTTCCAGCATTGCCTCAATGGCCGCCTCCTGGTCGTCGGGCAGCTTCTTGCCGGCGGCGGAAAAGAACTTGATGCCGTTGTCGGGATAAGGGTTGTGAGAGGCGCTGATGACGATGCCGGTACGGGCCCGCAGGGTCCGGGTCAGATAGGCGATCGCCGGCGTCGGCATCGGCCCCAGCAGATGGGTGTCGACCCCGGCCGCCGATAATCCGGCCTCGAGAGCGGATTCGAACATATAGCCCGAGATCCGGGTGTCCTTGCCCACCAACACGTGGGCGGGCCCTTGCTCGCGAAACACCTGTCCCGCGGCCCAGCCCAGCTTGAGGACGAAATCCGGGGTGATCGGCGCCTCCCCCACCCGGCCGCGGATGCCATCGGTGCCAAAATAGCGTCTGCTCATGGATGCACTCCCTGTTCTTTGCGATCGGACAACGGATACTTTCAGTATAAAACACAAAACGCCATAAAGCCGCCCAACTTGGGCGTCAGACGTCTTTATCCCTGTCACTTCCGGGGGAGCGTGCCGGAAAAGCAAATCGAGAGGGGGGCGCCAGGCAACAAGAAGGCCCTGCACCCTTCCATCGGATGCAGGGCCGGTACAGTGAAGTCGGAATCACTCGAAATGCTGTCCCGCCGGACCGCCCAGCGGACTGACCCCGGCGCTCGGCTGCTCGGCGCCTTCCTTGTCGTCGTCAGTGGCGGCCTTCTTACCCTCGGCGGGCGGATTGTCCTCCCAGTCCTTGGGGGGCGGCGGGGTCTCGCCGCGCATGATGGCGTCGATCTGGGCCCGGTCGATGGTTTCGTACTTGATCAGGGCCTCGGCCATCATGTGGAGCTTGTCCATGTTCTCCTTGAGGATTTGCTCGGCCCGCTGATAATTGCGGTCGATGATGGCGCGGATCTCCTCGTCGATCTTCCGGGCCGTCTCCTCGGACATGTGCTTGTGCTGGGTCACCATGCGCCCCAGGAACACTTCGCCTTCGTCCTCGGCGTAGGCCAACGGTCCCAGTTTCTCCGACAGACCCCACTTGGTGACCATGTTGCGAGCGATGTCGGTGGCCCGCTCGATATCGTTGGAGGCGCCGGTGGTGATGGCATCGGGCCCGAAGATCAGGGCCTCGGCGATGCGGCCGCCGAACAGGCTGGAGATCTGGCTTTCCAGCTTGCGCTTGGAGGCCGAGTACTGATCCCGCTCCGGCAGGAACATGGTGATCCCCAGCGCCCGGCCGCGGGGCATGATGCTCACCTTGTAGACCGGATCGTGCTCCGGCACGCACAGACCGACGATGGCGTGACCGGCCTCGTGATAGGCGGTCATGCGCTTTTCTTCCTCGCTCATCACCATCGAGCGCCGCTCCACGCCCATGAGGATCTTGTCCTTGGCCTTCTCCAGATCGCTCATATCCACCAGCTTCTTGTTGGCCCGGGCGGCGAACAGGGAGGCCTCGTTCACCAGATTGGCTAGATCGGCCCCCGAAAAGCCCGGGGTTCCGCGGGCGATGACCTTGGGATCGACGTCGTCCGCAGTCGGCACCTTGCGCAGGTGGACCTTGAGGATCTGTTCCCGGCCACGGATGTCGGGCA
>JALSGR010000196.1 GCA_026982635.1 Methylothermaceae bacterium
CGAGCCAATATTCCGGCGCCCCGATCCAGAAGTAATGATGGCCCAGCCCCAGGATACCGGAGCCGAACATCAGGGCCACCTCGATGTAGAGCCAGGTTTCCACGATCCGGCGCCGTACCCCGAGCAGGTGCATCAGCGCCCAGGCCATGATGCAGCCCACCAGCACCTCCCAGGTGGCTTCCACCCACAGGTGCACCACCCACCACCACCAGTACTGATCGACGCTGATGTTGGTGACGTAGAACATCCCCGCCAGATACAGCCCGGCTAGGGCCACCAGGTCCAGAGTCAGCACCCCGGCGATGCCGGACCATCTTCCCTTCACGAAGGTGGCGGCGACGTTGTAGAAGAAAATCCCCATCACCACCACGATGCCGATGTCGGCCCAGCGCGGCGCCTCGATGTACTCGCGGCCTTCGTTGACGAACCAGCGGGTGAAGTCGTCACCGGGACCGGTCTGCACCAGCAAATAGACCGCCACCACCACCGTCACCGCCAAGGTCAACAGCCAGAAGGCGAGATGTCCCAAGCGGAGACCGACGATCTCCCGGCCGCTCTCTTCCTCCAGAAACCAGTAGACCGAGCCGATGAAACCGTACAGCATCCACACGATCATGGCGTTGATGTGGACCATGCGGTTGACGTTGAAATCGAGGAGGCCGCGGAGGAAATCCGGGTGCAGATACTGGGCCGCCGCCAGCAGACCGAACACCAACTGGGCGAAGAACAGAACGACCGCGACGCAAAAATACTTGACCGCCAGCTTCTGGCCGCCGTTGAGATGACCGCTGTCCCAGGTTCTGACCATTTATCCACCCTCCACGGTTCGGAAATTGTAGGGAAAGCCGTTGGTATCGATGGCCGACATCCACTTGAGGAAGGCGACGATCCCCTCGGCTTCTTGTTCGGTGATCCCCAGATTGGGCATCTTGCGCCCGGTGCCGTAGGTACGGGCGTTGCCCTCCGGGTCCATCAGGAACAGCTTCATCAGCATCGGCCGGGCGCTTTCCGGGCCCCAGGCGGGATCGAGCCAGGCCTTGGTCAAATCCGGGGCGTAATAGGCGCCGTTGCCCAGCAGGGTGTGGCAGTTCATGCAGTTCTTGGCCTGGATGGTCTTCTTGCCCAGGGTCACCAGACGCTCTGCCTCCGCCGCCGTCAGCACCCTGCCGAACAGGGGCGCCTCACCGCCGATCACCGGCATGAAACGGCGCTTCTCATCGTCGTAACGGTAATCGATGTGCCGATTGATGACGGTATAATCCGGCACCCGCCGGCTACCGGCCTGTATCCTGGCCATGGTGTCGAAGGTCAGGCCGATCAGCAGCAAGAACGATGCCGCCGTCACCCAGACGGCGGTCTTCTTCCAGAACCCGGTGGAAGCCCACCAGGGTGTCGATGCCGTGTTCATATTCCTCCCTCCCCTTCATGGGTCGCCACACACAGGCGCCAGATCAAGACCGGCGCCACCCCGTAACCGACCAGCAGCAGAGCCACCAGCATCTGCCAGTATCCGGTCAGATTCGCCAACCGCCCCAGGGTCAGCACCGCCGCCGCCAGCACCCCATAAGCCAGCCAGGCCCCCCGCAACAGGCCGCGCCGGCGGTACAGGCGGGCAAAGGCGTAAAGCAGGGCGTAACCCAGCGCCGCCACGATCACCGCCGCCGCGGTGAAGAAAAACAGGAAAAAATGCGCCAGTTCGACCGGTTCGATCATGGTTCCATTCTACCCCCCGGTGCGGAGTCGGTTTTGACCCGGGTAAAGATTTCCACCCGCCACAACCAGGTGAAGGTACGATACGCCAACCCCATCCCGCCTTCCGCCAGCCAGCGCGCCACATCCGCCGGATCGTGCAGCCAGGTGCGGAAATCGCTGCCGAGCCACGCCAGGCAAGCGTTGAACAGGGCGTGAAGCATGCGGCTCAGGCGGTGGGTCCTGGGATAGACCAGG
>JALSGR010000197.1 GCA_026982635.1 Methylothermaceae bacterium
CGGTCTTGACCAGGGTTTCGCAGGCCACCCGGGCCTTCGGATCCTGGGCCAGGATGGCGTCGAGCATGGCGTCGGAGATCTGGTCGGCGATCTTGTCCGGATGCCCCTCGGAAACCGATTCGGAAGTGAAAATGAAATCTTGACTCACCCCAATTACCCTCTGTTTTCGTATGATGCTATCGATGCGATTCCGCACCGGATCGGTTATTTTAACTTATATCGACGCGCAATCGGCTCATCGGTGCTTGACGTGATCTCATCGGCCGATGAAGGAAATTCACGCCGGATTCACCCTATTGGGTAATAATAGTCGTTGGTTCTGCCAAGATCGACCAAACCTGGATGAAGGAGACGAAACATGCGCAAGACGTTGTTGTTGACGGGCGCCATCCTGAGCGCCGGCTGCACCACCAATCCTTACACCGGTGAGCCCCAGGTGAGCAAGACCGTGATCGGCACCGGGGTGGGGGCCGCCACCGGCGCCGCACTGGGAGCCATCGGCGGGGCCATCGCCGGCAAGCCGGGCAAAGGCGCCGCCATCGGTGCCGGCGTGGGGGCATTGGCCGGCATGGGGGTCGGCGCCTACATGGACCGCCAAGAGGCCATCCTGCGCCAGAAGCTGGCCGGCACCGGAGTTCGAGTGGCTCGGGAAGGGAACAACCTGCGCCTGATCATGCCCGGCAACATCACCTTCGCCACCGATTCGGCCGAGATCTCCCCCCAATTCTATTCCACCCTCAACGCCGTGGCGCTGGTGCTGAAGGAATTCCCGGAAACTCTTATCGAAGTCACCGGTCATACTGATTCCACCGGTAGCGAAACCTACAACCTTCAGCTTTCCCAGCAACGCGCCAACAGTGTGGCTCAATATCTGATCGCCCAGGGCATCGCCCCCAACCGCATCCTGGCCAAAGGCATGGGCGAAAGCATGCCCATCGCCCCCAACGACACCCCGGAAGGACGGGCCATGAACCGCCGGGTGGAAATCCGGATTCGCCCCATGACCCGCTAGCCGGTTGTCATCACGCCGTAACCTGCCGGGTCTAGATTTGAGGAATCGGCAATTTCGTTCACCATGCCCATGACCGAAGTCGACATTCTGGTGGTCGAGGACGAAGCCCCCATCCGGGAAATGCTCGAACTGATCCTGGGTCAGGCCGGCTTCTCGATCCGGAGCGCGGCGGAGGTGCGCCAGGCCGTCTCTCTGCTCGAGCAACGGCGGCCGGATCTGGTCTTGCTCGACTGGATGTTGCCGGGGATCGCCGGTATCGACTGGGCCCGGCAACTCCGCCGCGACCGCCGTTACAGCGACTTGCCCTTGATCGTGCTCACCGCCCGGGGCGAGGAGGAAGACAAGGTGACCGGTCTGGACAGCGGCGCCGACGACTTCGTCACCAAGCCCTTCTCCCCCCGCGAACTGATCGCCCGGATCAACGCGGTCCTGCGCCGCTACGGCAAGGGGGAGAAGCCGGCCCTGATCAGCGCCGGCGGCATCGTCATCGACCCGGAGATGCACCGGGTGGAGATCGACCGCCAGCCGGTCAACCTGAGCCCTACCGAATACCGGCTGCTGGAATTCTTTCTCACCCATCCGGACAAGGTCTACAGCCGCGGTCAGCTGCTTGACCGCGTGTGGGGCAGCAACAGCTTCATCGAGGAGCGCACCGTGGACGTCCACATCCGCCGGTTGCGCAAGATCCTGGCCCAGTTCGGCCGCGACGCCCTGATCCAGACCGTCCGCGGCTTCGGTTACCGCTTCAGCGCCCAAACCCGGTGATGAGCCATCCCTGGCGCGCGGAAGGCGCGATCCTGGCCTGGGGGCTGGGGATCGCCTGCCTGATCGGCTGGCTGGAAGGCCGCATCGACCTGGCCCTGATGGTGCTGTTCGGCGCCTACCTAGGACGGCACCTTTATTACCTCTGGCACCTGCTCGCCTGGTTGCAGGAATCCAACACCACCCTCCCCGACGGCAACGGTATCTGGACCGAGGTCTTTCATCGGCTGCGCCTGATGCAACGGCGCCACCAGCGGCGCAAACGCCGCCTCGGCAAGATACTGAAACGCTTCCGCCAGGCGACCGAAGCCCTGCCCGACGCTACGGTGGTGCTCGACGGCGACTTCTCCATCGAGTGGTTCAATCCGGCGGCGGCACAACTGCTGGGGTTGCGCAGGCGGGACCTGGGGTTGCGGATCTGCGACCTGATGCGTTCGCCGCGCTTCGTGGACTACCTGCGCCAGCGTCGCTTCGAACAAGCCCTCACTCTGCCCTCGCCGCAAAACGACCGGCTGCACCTGGAAATCCGGGTGGTCCCTTACACCAAGGACCGCTATCTGCTCATCGCCCAGGACGTGACCCAGATCCGCCTGCTCGAGCGCCAGCGCCGCGACTTCGTCGCCCATGCCTCCCATGAACTGCGCACGCCGATCACGGTGTTGAAAGGCTACCTGGAAACGCTCATCGACACCGAGACAGCGGTCTCGGAACCCTTTCGTCCGATTCTGGAGCGGATGGAGCAGCAAATCCGCCGGCTTCAGTATCTGATCGACGATTTACTCTATCTGGGACGGCTGGAAACAAGCCGCAACGAAACCGCCCGGCAAAAGCCGGTCGACGTCGGCCAACTGCTCGACGACATCCGCCAGGAAACCGAACAGTGCCACGACCGGCATGCCCCCCTGTGCCTGGCGATCGAATCCCGGGCGCGGTTGCTGGGAAACGAGGAAGAACTGCGCAGCGCCTTCACCAACCTGATCGTCAACGCGGTCAAGTACACCCCCGCCGACGGCAATATCACCATCCGCTGGTACGAGACCGAGGACGGTGCCTGCGTCGAAGTCAGCGACACCGGCGAAGGAATCGATCCCGAGCATCTGCCGCGCCTGACCGAACGCTTCTACCGGGCGCCGGGGGCGGAAATCCGCAATCCGACGGGCACCGGCCTGGGGCTGGCGATCGTCAAGCACGTCCTCAACCGCCACGACGGCCGGCTGGAAATCGACAGCCGGCCCGGTGACGGCAGCCGGTTCCGCTGCCGCTTCCCGCGCCGGCGGGTGTACCTATGAAACCGCTGCTCTGGTTTCTGATCCTGGCATCGGCATCTCCCCTCGTCCTGGGGGCGGAAGCCCTGACCGTGGTCAGTGACCGGCTGATGGCGCCGGTCGTGGCGGACTGGCTGAAGAACGCGGATCTCGAAGCGGAACACCGGACCACCAACGCCCTGACTGCGGTCCAGCACCTGATTCAGGGCCGAGCCGACGTGATCGCCGTCGGCCGCCCCCTTTCCGAGGGGGAACGGCGTCAGATCCGGCCGCCGGGGCGGATACGTTCGCTGCCCGTCGGCATCGACGCCGTCGCCATCTACGTGCCGCGGCGTTCGCCCTTGAGAGAACTGACCTTGGCGCAACTGGCCCGTTGGTTCGGCATCCGGCCCTGTCATCGCCAGCGAGCCGGCGCTCCCGCCGCGACGGTGCCGGTGCGTTTCGGCCTGAGCCCGGTCACCGCGGGCCACTATCACTTCGTGCGTCAGGTCCTGTGCGACGCGCCGCTGCGGCCCGAGGTGATCCGACTGAATTCCGATCGCGAAGTAATCGCAGCGGTGGCCCGGCGTCAGGGCGCCATCGGCTTCGCCAGCGCCGCGTTCGCCGGCGAACCGGGCATTCGTGCGGTGGCGCTGAAACGCCGTCACAAAAACCGCCCTTATTTGCCATCCAGGCGACACTTGGAAAGCGGCCGCTATCCGTTGACCCATTTCCTCTATCTGCACCGGATCGCCGCCAACCCCCGGGCCGCGGAGCTGGCCCGTTTCGCCTTGAGCGCCCGAGGACAGGCCCTGCTCGGGCGTCGTTTCGTCGCCCTGCCCGAACCGCTGCGCCACCGGGCCCAGCAAACGCTGGTACGATAAACGTTCCCGAAGATCACTACGGGAGGAAGACGTGGAAACTCTGGAACAAATCAGTCAAACCGTGGCCCTTTCCATGGGAGCCGCCTGGGCCAGTGGGATCAATCTCTACGCCACCCTGCTGATGCTCGGTATCCTGGCGCAGACCGGCAACATCCAGTTGCCGCCGGATCTTGCGGTCGTCGCCGATCCTCTGGTCATCGCCGCGGCGGGGATGATGTATCTGGTGGAGTTCGTCGCCGACAAGACGCCGGGCGTCGACAGCGGCTGGGATGCGATCCATACCTTCATCCGCATTCCGGCTGGCGCGGTGCTGGCGGCCGGGGCCGTGGGTGAACTGGCGCCGGCCGCGGAACTGGCCGCGGCGATCGCTGGCGGGACCCTCGCCGCCGGCGCCCACGCCACCAAGATGAGCACCCGGCTCGTGATCAACACCTCGCCGGAACCGGTGTCGAACTGGGCCGCCTCCTTCGGGGAGGACGTGGCGGTCATCGGCGGCTTGTGGACGGCGCTGCACTATCCCTGGCTGTTCCTCGCCCTGTTGCTGGTTTTCATCGCCCTGATGATCTGGTTGCTGCCGCGGCTGTGGGCCGCTCTGCGACGGGTGTTCGCCTGGATCGGGCGCCGCTTTTCCACGGCGCCGCGGCAGGAGTCGGGCTAGCGCTGCACGCAGCGGTTACGACCCTGCGCCTTGGCCTGGTACAGGGCCTGGTCGACGCGCTCGAACAGCCGCTCGGGCGTGTCGCCCTCCCGCACGCTGCTGAGACCACAGGAGATGGTGACGGGAACCGGTTTGCCCCGGCTGTTGAAACCGCAGTTCTCCACCGCCCGGCGCAGCTTTTCCGCCAGCTTGAACGCGCCGTCGCCGTCGGTCTCCGGCAACAGCATCAAAAACTCCTCGCCGCCGTAACGGCCGACGAAATCGACTTCCCGGATCCCGTCACGCAGGATGCGGGCGACGATGCTCAGGGCCTTGTCACCGGCCCGATGCCCGAAACGGTCGTTGATCTGCTTGAAGTGATCGATGTCCCACAACAACATGGTGAACGGCTCCCCGAAACGGCGCCAGCGGGCGAATTCCTGGGCGATGCGCTCGTCCACGGCCTGGCGGTTGGGCAGGCCCGTCAGGGGATCGCGCAGAGCCTGCTGGTGGGCCAGACGGAGGCGCTGACGCAGGTCCTCCGATTCCTGCTCCAGCTCCCGCAGGCGCCGGCTCATTTCCACGATCTTGCGTTCCGCCTCGAGATTGCGGCGCTCCTCGGCTTCCCGCAAGGTCTGGAGCTGGGTGCCGATGGCGTTCAGGCGCTCCGCCACCACCTGTTTCAGGGTTTCCAGATCGGTCTCCTCGATGGTCTGCAGCCGCAGATGGTCCACCTGGGCCGACAGCTTGTCCTCCCAACGCCGATCGCCACCCAGAAACAGCCGACCCACGTCGTGGGTCTGGGATTCCAGGGTCTGCAGCCTTCCGCTCAACTGTTCGAGGAAACGTTCGATTTCGCTCTGCTCGCGGCGCAGCCTTTCGTTGATCGCCGCCAGCAGCTTCGCCGTCCCTTCCAAAGCCGCCTCGATCGATCCCGACCGGTCCAGAAGGCTGGTCAGGCGTTCCTTTTCCTCGGCCAGCTCGACGGGAATGTCGATCTCCGCCAGAATCCGCCCCAGGTGGCGGTGAAGTATCCGGGAACCGCCGTCGCCGGAATGCCGGCGACCGAACCAACTGCGCAGCCAGTGCCAGCGGGACCGGTCCTCGCCCTCGTCGAACACTTCGACCAGGGCCGCCTTCAACGCCTTCGGATCGGCGATGGCCTGCCGTTTGATCTGCTCGAGCCGGATCCGCTCCCGCTCATCGGGTGCGCATTCCAACAGCAGATCGAACAGCGGCGCCTGCCAGTCGGGCGTCCCGTCATCCTCCGGGTCGCTGCTGCGCAGGATCGCCTCCGAGAGGGCGTCCACCCGACTCAGGCGCGCGGCGTCGAGGATACCGCGGCGCAGGATTTCCCGCAGTTCGAGCAACTGGGGATCGGCCGCCGGATAGCAACCCTCGTAGGCGAGGGTCAGACGGATCATCGCTCGGGCCAGCAGCTTTTCGTTGTGCGCCTGGCGCTTTTCCTGTTCCTCCAATTCCCTGGCCAATTCCAGGGAGCGGGCCTTCCAGCGTCTGTCGTCCTTCTCCGATACCGTCATGCGGCCAACGCCAAATCGTCGATGGGCACCGTCACCTCGGCCCCGATGGGCAGGTGATCGGAACAGATGAAGTCGAAGGCCCGGAACCAGTTCACCTGGATGCCGGGACTGACCAGGATGTGATCCAGCTTGCGGCGCGGTTTCCAGCTCGGGAAGGTCGGCGCTATGGGTTGGGGATCGCGCAAGCCGGTGCGAGACAGGAAGCGGCGCAATTCCGGCGCCCGGGAACCGCAGTTCAGATCGCCCATCACCACCACGTGGGACAATCCCCGGATATGCTCGGCGATGAAGTCCAGCTGGCGGGCACGTACCCGGTTGCCCAGGGCCAGATGGAGCACGATCACCAGCAGCGAGTCCGCACCGTCGCCGAAACGCGCCATCAACGCCCCCCGCCCCGGTATTCCCGGTAGCGGCGTCGTGTAGACCGATGAGGGCGGCAGCCGGCTCAACAGGCCGTTGCTGTGCAGCGCCAGTTGCCCCAGACGGCGGTTGACCTGGTTGTGCCAGAAAGGAAAATCCGCCTGCCGGGCCAGGTATTCGGTCTGGATGACGTAGTGGCTCCGTGCCCCGCCTCCATCGACTTCCTGGAGGCCGACGATGTCGAACCCCCGGAGGAATTCGGCGATCCGCCGCAAGGTCGAAAAGCGCCGGTCACAGGGCCAAAGATACTGCCAACTGTTGCGCAGAAAATCCTCGAGGCTGCGGGTATGGATCCCCACCTGAATGTTGAAGCTCAACAGCCGCAAAGTGGCCATGAACAATCACTCGGCCTTGGCGAGACCGGCCCGCTCCCGGGCCACCAGTTCGTCCAGGGTCCGGATCATCCCTTCGAAGCCGCCGGCGCTGCGGGCGGTGATCAGATACTTGCCGTTGACCACCACGGCGGGTACGCCGGTGATCCCGTATTCGGGGGCGATCGCCTCGGCCTGGCGCATCTTCACGTCGACGGCGAAGGAATGGAAGGCGTTTTTGAAGGCCTGTTCGTCGACACCGTGTTCAGCGAAGAAGCGGGCCAGTTCCGCCTCGTCGGCCATGCGCTTCTTCTGGCGGTGCATGGCGTCGAAAAAATCGCGGTGGATCTTGTCCACCACGCCCAGGACCTCGGCGGTGAAATAAGCCCGGGCCTGGGGCGCCCAATGGGGACCGAAGATCACCGGCTGACGCTTGAACGATACCGTCGGCGGCTGCCGCTTCCGCCATTCTTCCAGATACGGGTCGAAGCGATAGCAGTGGGGGCAACCGTACCAGAAGAACTCGATCACCTCGACCCGACCGGGATCCTCGGTCGGCCTGGGGGGATTCAGCTCGATGTAACCCTCGGCCCGAGCCGACAACCCCCAAACCAACAACCAAACGATCAGAAAAACACGGACAAACGGCTTCATTTTCCTTCCCTTCATTTCAACACGGCGATGTAAGCCGCCACGGCCTTCATTTCCGCTTCCGTCATCCGGGCGGCGATGTCACGCATCGGCATCCTTTCCCCCCCGCGGACCCCTTGGGCATAGTCCGTCAGGGCCTTGACGGTATAAGCGGCATACTGCCCTTTCAAGAGAGGAAAACCGGCCGGTGCGTTCCCCTGTCCTTCCGGGCCGTGACAGGCGCTGCAGGCTGGCACTTTCTTCTCGGCGATGCCGCTGCGGTAGATTCGCTCCCCTTCCGGCGGCGCTTCGCCGGCCTCCGGCTGCGGCGCTTGGGCCTCGAAATAGGCGCTCAAGGCGGCGATATCGTCGTCGGTCAGACCGGCGGCGACGGCGTTCATCGCCGCGACGGAGCGGGTGCCGTCGCGAAAGTAGCGCAACTGCTTGCTCAGGTACTTGAAATTCTGCCCGGCCAGCTTGGGAAACAACGGCGTAGCACCTTTGCCTCCTTCCCCGTGACAGCCGGCACAGACGGCCGCTTTCTCCTGCCCTTCGGCGACTGTCCGGGCGGCACCCGGCGTCGTCCAAACCGTCAAAGAAGACAGGATCATCAGTGATAGTATAGTTCTGCGTTTCATGAGTTCCTCCCCAATGCGACGGCCCCTATTGTAACCATTTTCTCCGAGAGTCCGATGAATCCGCTTTATCATCGCAGCCGTTTTTTGCTCAGCACCCTGAATTTCGACCGGGACGTCCCCGATAGGGGCTACGAAGTCGCCTTCGCCGGCCGGTCCAATGCGGGCAAGTCCAGCGCTCTCAACGCCATCACCAACCGCAGATCCCTGGCCCGCACCAGCAAAACGCCGGGGCGCACTCAGCAACTGGTGTTCTTCGAAGTGGACGAGCAGCGGCGTCTGGTGGATCTGCCCGGCTACGGCTACGCCAAGGTTCCGGGGCAGACTCGGGAACAGTGGCGTCACGCCCTGGAGCATTATCTCAAATCCCGCCGCTGCCTGCGGGGCGTGTTCCTGATCATGGACATCCGCCGTCCCTTGACCGAGTTCGACCGCCAGATGATCGAGTGGTGCCGCTATTACGAGTTACCGCTCCACATCCTGCTGACCAAAGCGGACAAACTCAAGTACGGCCCGGCCAAAAACACCCTGTTGAAAGTGGAGAAAACCTTGGCGGAACAAGCGGGCCCCGCCGGCGTGCAGTTGTTCTCCGCCCCGAAACGGTTGGGCGTGGCGGAAGTCCACGCCGTTCTGGACGACTGGCTGGCGGTACCCACCGATCGATGAGGCTTGCCCGGGCGGCGGAACAAAAAAAACCCCGAAGCCAAGGGGGAGGGGCTTCGGGGTCAGTGACGCTCCGGCTTGGGGGGGACCGGAGCCGCTCGCTACTCATAAGGGAGGAAATGAGTAGGTTGGGCGTCGTTCCCGACACGTATCCCTATGACTGGACAGAGAAAAAAAAGTTCCTCAATGGGCCTCGTCCCAGTCGTCCCCCACCCCGACGTCCACTACCAGGGGGACGTCGAGAACCGCCGCCGCCACCATTCGTTCCCGGACCGCCGCGATCGCCTCGGCGACGAAGTCTTCCGCCACCTCGAAGACCAGCTCGTCGTGCACCTGCATGATCATCTTCACCGGCGCCCCGCTTTCCCGGATCCAGGCATCGACGGCGATCATGGCGCGCTTGATGATGTCGGCGGCGCTTCCCTGCATCGGCGCGTTGATGGCGGTACGCTCGGCGTACTGGCGTCGTTGCGCGTTGCGTGACCGCAACTCGGGCAGGTGGAGGCGCCGGCCGAACAGGGTTTCCACGTAACCGCGCTCGTAAGCCTGGCGCCGGGTGCGCTCCATGTAGTCGCGAACTCCGGGATAGCGCTCGAAATAACGGTCGATGTAACCCTGCGCTTCCTCGCGCTCGATGCCCAGTTGCTTGGCCAACCCGAAAGCGGACATGCCGTAGATCAGACCGAAGTTGATCGCCTTGGCGCGGCGCCGCTGCTCCGGTGTGACCTGTTCCGGGGCGACGCCGAAGACTTCCGCCGCCGTGGCCCGGTGGATGTCCTCGCCGGCGGCGAAAGCTTCGAGCAGATTGGCGTCGCCGGAAAGGTGGGCCATGATCCGCAGCTCGATCTGGGAATAATCCGCCGCCACCAGCTTGCAGCCGGGCGGGGCGACGAAAGCGCGCCGGATGCGCCGGCCTTCCGGGGTACGGATCGGAATGTTCTGCAGATTGGGGTCGGAGGAGGACAGCCGTCCCGTGGCCGTCACCGCTTGGTGATAGGAAGTGTGGACCCGGCCGGTGCGGGGATGAATCTGCTGGGGCAGGCGGTCGGCATAGGTGGATTTCAATTTGCTCAGGGAGCGGTGCTCCAGGATCAGGCGGGGCAACTCGAAGGATTCGGCCAGGCGCTGGAGCACGTCCTCGGCGGTGGAAGGCTGGCCCTTGGGGGTCTTCTTCAGCACCGGCAGACCCAGCTTGTCGAACAAGATAGCCTGAATCTGCTTCGGGGAGGCGAGATTGAAGGTTTCACCGGCGATGCAGTACACCTGCTCCTCGATGGCGGCCATGCGCCGGGCTAGCTCCTCGCTGAGGCGCCGCAACTCGTCACGGTCGATCAGTACCCCGTGGCGCTCCATGCGCATCAACACCGGCACCAGAGGCATTTCGATCTCCTCGTACACCCGCCGCAGCCCGGGCTCCGCCTGGAGCCTCGGCCACAGCACCCGGTGCAGGCGCAGGGCGATGTCGGCGTCCTCGGCCGCATACGGGACCGCCTTTTCCAGGGCCACCTGGTGAAAACCGACCTGCTTGGCGCCCTTGCCGGCCACATCCTCGTAGCGCACGGTCTTGATACCCAGATAGGTCAGGGCCAGGGAATCGAGATCGTGGCGGGTGGCGGTGCTGTCGAGGACGTAGGACTGCAGCATGGTGTCGTGGGCGATGCCGCGCAGTTCGATGCCGTGGTTGGCCAGGACGTGGGCATCGTACTTGAGATTCTGGCCGACCTTGGGATGGTCCTCCGATTCCAGCACAGGGCGCAGGGACTCGAGCACCCGATTCCGGTCCAACTGCACCGGAGCCTCGGGATATTCGTGGGCCACCGGCACGTAGGCCGCCTCGCCCGTCTCCACGGCGAAGGACAGCCCCACCAGTTCGGCGTCGAGATAGGCGAGATCGGTGGTCTCGGTGTCGAAAGCGAACAGAGGGGCCCGACGGAGGCGGGCGACCCAATCTCGCAGCGCCGCTTCTCCCAACAAAGCCTGGTAATCGGCGGGATCGTCGTCCCCCTCCCCCCGGGTGGTGGGAAGATCGAGCTGACGCAGCCAGGTGGTGAATTCGAAACGTTTCAACAGTTCGACCAATCGGGCCGTGTCGGGGGAGCGGCGGCGCAGATCCGCCGGACCGATCCGCAGCGGCACGTCGTCGTGAACCTGGACCAGCCGGCGCGCCAACTGCATCTGCTCCAGATTGGCACGTAGGTTCTCCCCCGCTTTTCCCTTGATCTCGTCGGCGTGGGCGAGGATCTCGTCGAGGGAACCGTACTTTTTCAGCCATTTGGCCGCGGTCTTGGGCCCCACCCCGGGCACGCCCGGCACGTTGTCGGAGCTGTCCCCAACCAGGGCGAGGAAATCGACGATCCGCTCCGGCCCGACGCCGAACTTCGCCTCGACGCCGGCAACGTCCAGCCGGGTGTCGGACATGGTGTTGTCCAGAATGATACGATCATCGACCAACTGGGCCAGATCCTTGTCGCTGGTGGCCACGACCACGTCGAACCCTTCGGCCGCCGCCCGGCGGGCCAGGGTGGCGATCACGTCGTCGGCCTCGACGCCCTCTTCCACGATGACCGGAATCCCCATCGCCTCGATGAGTTCCTTCAGGGGCCCCAACTGGGCCTTCAATTCCCCCGGCATGGGCGGTCGGTGGGACTTGTATTCTCGATACAGGTCGTTGCGAAAGGTCTTGCCCGGCGCATCGAACACCACCGCGAACCAGGGGGTGTCATAGGTATCGAGCAGTTTGCGCAGCATGTTGGCCACCCCGTAGATGGCCCCGGTCGGCTCTCCCCGGGAATTGCTGAGGGGCGGAAGGGCGTGGAAGGCCCGGTAGAGAAACGACGAGCCGTCCACCAGAACGAGCCGTTTGCGGTCGTGCGCCATGGTCGAGCGTAAATATGGTAAGGCGGGCTAGCGCGTGTGTTCGGAAGCGTCGAAGGGGCGGTAGAGCAGTTCCTCCCTGAGTTCATAGGTGTAGGGCAAGCCGAAATACTGCCAGCCCTCCACCCGGCCCCGCTGGCCGTAGAAAGGACTGTATTTCCGCAGCAAAGTTCTCTCCTCGGGGGTGCGGCCGACGAAGGCGGCCCCTTCGAATCCGTCCCGGACGTTGTAGACCTGCTTGAAACCGGCCCGCACCAGGGCGTCGGCCGCCGGGGCGCTGCGCCCGCCGCTGCGGCAGATCACCAAAAGCGTATCGCTCTTGCGGAACCGATGGGCCACGTCCTCGACGAAATGGGGGTTTTTGTGGGGACCGCCCTGGAAAAAGACGTAGGGGATGTTGTAGGCCATGGGGGGATGGCCGACCAATTGATACTCCTCCGGGCTGCGCACGTCCAGCAAATACACCCGCCCGCCGCCGGTCATCAGCCGGTGGTAGGCTTCCAGCGCGTTGATGTTCCGGGCCAGTTTGGCGTCCCCGGCCGCCTGGACGGCGGTGGCCAGCAGCAACAACCCCGTCAACAGCCAATCTCTCAGCGCCGACATGTCAGTCCTCCCGTCAAAGTTTACGAATGTCCCGCTATCGATCCGCTTCTCCAAACCCCGCCGGGCGGTAAGATCCCCGGCTAGAACGCTGCAAATCGTCTCCAGGCCGGCGATAATAGGGCGTCCTATGCCTATTCGCGCCCCTGGCGGGGTCGGTACGAACTTCGTAGTTGAGACGCAGTATACAATGAGCCAATCCACGACACGAATCACGGACCTCCCCATCGACTACATCGACACGCCCGAGGGTCTGGAACGACTCTGCCAGGCGCTGCAATCGGCGCCCTGGACGGCCCTGGATACGGAATTCATCCGGGAATCGACCTATTACCCGGAATTCTGCCTGCTGCAGATCGCCACCCCCGACCTCATCGCCTGCGTCGATCCTCTGCGCCTCGACGACCTGGAACCCCTGTGGCGCGTGCTCTACCAAAGCCGGGCGGTCAAGGTGTTCCACGCCGGATTCCAGGATCTGGAAATCCTCCATCGGATCAACGGCCGTCTCCCCCGCCCCGTCTTCGACACCCAGCTCGCCGCTCCCTTGCTGGGCTATCCCGAGCAGATCGGTTACGCCCAACTGGTGGAACAGGTGCTCGGCGTGCAGCTGGCCAAGGGACACAGCCGGACCGACTGGCGCCGCCGCCCCCTCCAGACGGCGCAAATCGCCTACGCCGCCGACGACGTCCGCTATCTCGGCCCCCTGTATCTGGAAATCCACCGTCGTCTGGCCCGGCTGGGACGTCTGGACTGGCTCGAGGACGATTTCCGCAGCCTGACCGATCCGGCGACGTACGCCAATCCTCCCGGGGAGGCCTGGCGCCGTATCAAGGGGGCCCGTCGTCTCAAAGGTCGGCCGTTGGCGGTTCTGAAACGCCTGGCAGCCTGGCGCGAGGAAACCGCCCGGGCGGCGAATCTCCCCCGGGGCTGGATCCTCAAGGACGACCTGTTGTGCCACATCGCCCGCCTGCAGCCCCGGTCTCCCGGGGAACTGGCCCAGCTGCGCGGGCTGGGCGACAAGACCGTCAAACGCTACGGCCGGGCCATTTGCGCCCAGGTGGCCGCCGCCGGCGACGAAACGGTGG
>JALSGR010000198.1 GCA_026982635.1 Methylothermaceae bacterium
GTCCCCACGAGCGCCTCATCACCTTCGTCGCCGACCGCCCCGGCCACGACCTACGCTACGCCATCGACGCCGGCAAGATCCGGCGGGAACTGGGCTGGCGGCCTGAGGAAACCTTCGAGTCGGGCATCGAAAAGACGGTGCGCTGGTATCTGGAGCACCTCGACTGGTGCCGGCGGGTCACCGACGGCAGTTACCGACGTGAACGGCTGGGGGTGGCAGTATGACGGATCGCAAGGGCATCATCCTCGCCGGCGGCGCCGGCACCCGCCTCCATCCCCTCACCTACGCCGTCAGCAAGCAGCTTCTGCCGGTGTACGACAAGCCGATGATCTACTATCCCCTGGCCACCCTCATGCTGGCGGGAATCCGCGAGATTCTGGTCATCACCACCCCCCACGACGCACCCCTGTTCCACCGCCTGCTCGACGACGGCAGCCAGTGGGGTCTGGAGCTGCGTTATGCGGTCCAACCCAAACCGGAAGGGCTGGCCCAGGCCTTCCTCATCGGCGAGGATTTCCTCGACGGCGCTCCCAGTTGCCTCGTGCTCGGCGACAACATCTTCTACGGCCACGGCCTCACCGACATCCTCGCCGCCGCCGGCGCCCGCAGGGACGGGGCCACCGTGTTCGGCTACTGGGTCAGGGACCCGCAGCGTTACGGGGTGGCGGAATTCGACGCCGCCGGTCGGGTCATCGGTCTGGAGGAAAAACCCGAACGACCGCGCTCCCATTGGGCGGTCACCGGCATCTACTTCTACGACGGCCAAGTGTGCGAACTGGCCAAGACCCTGACCCCCTCGGCGCGGGGCGAGCTGGAGATCACCGACCTCAACCGCCGCTACCTGGAGCAGGGTCGGCTGCACCTGGAACGGCTGGGACGCGGCATCGCCTGGCTCGACACCGGCACCCACGAATCGTTGATGCAGGCGTCCCAATTCATCCAGACCATCGAAGCGCGCCAGGGCCTCAAGGTCTGCTGCCCGGAGGAAATCGCCTACGCCAACGGTTGGATCGACGCCGAGCAATTGGCCCGCCAGGCGGACAAATTCGCCAAGAACGAATACGGCGCCTACCTGCGCCGGGTGTTGGAACAAGGAGCGATTCGATGAAGGTGCGCGAAACCGAACTGCCCGGGGTTCTCCTGATCGAACCGGACGTCTTCGGCGACCCCCGCGGTTTCTTCATGGAAACCTGGAACCGGCGCCGCTACGCCGAAGCCGGCCTCGATCTCGACTTCGTCCAGGACAACCTCTCCCTGTCGCGCCGCGGTATCCTGCGCGGTCTCCACTACCAGTGGCCCCAGCCTCAGGGCAAGCTGGTGCAGGTTTTGTCCGGGGCGGTGTTCGACGTCGCCGTGGACATCCGCAAAGGCTCACCCACCTTCGGCCGCTGGGTGGGGGTGGAACTGTCGGCGGACAACCATCGCCAGCTCTACGTCCCCGAAGGCTTCGCCCACGGCTTCTGCGTCCTGAGCGAAACCGCCCTGTTCGCCTACAAGTGCACCGACTTCTACAACCCGGCTACCGAGCACAGCCTGGCATGGAACGACCCGGACATCGGCATCGCCTGGCCGGTGGCCGATCCCGTGCTGTCCGACAAGGACCGGGCCGGCCTGCGCCTCAAGGACATCCCGGAACCCGACCTGCCGGCATACCAGCCATGAGACCGATCCTGATTCTCGGCCGCACCGGTCAGGTGGCCTTCGAACTGCGCCGCACCCTGCCGCCCCTGGGGCCGGTCGTCGCTCTCGACCGCCGCAGCGAGCCGGCCGTCGATCTGGCCGATCCCGACACCCTCGTACGGGCGTTGCGGCAGGTGAAACCCCGACTGATCGTCAACGCCGCTGCCTACACCGCGGTGGACCGGGCGGAAACGGAACCCGAACGGGCGGCGGCGGTCAACGCCGCCGCCCCCGGGGTGCTCGCCGA
>JALSGR010000199.1 GCA_026982635.1 Methylothermaceae bacterium
GCCAAGTACGGGGGGGGGGGGGGGTACAATAACGGGTTGCGCCGGTCGTAACCCGTTCGATTCTCTCGATCCCGCTCCGGATCTTATCGCTTCTCTCGCTGCGCCCCGGTTGTACCCACTGCGCCGGCTCCGCGCGCCGATCTCGACTCACGACCGATAAGGACCATCCGATGACGCGATCACGCTCCTATTCGCCGTTCTCCATCTCTCGACGACTGCTGACAAGATTTTCCACACGCTCGTCCCGCCGACGCCGCAAGTCCCGCAGCTCGCTCCTGGAGCCGCTCGAAGACCGACGCATGTTGGCGATCACCGCAGTCGACGACTGCTACAACGTGCTGCGCAACACCCCCATGTTGAGCACCAGCCCCGCCGCCACGCTCTGCGATTCCTACGAGTACAAGAACAGGCAGCCGTCGGTACTTGAAAACGATCTACCCGATCCGGCGGAACTGACCGCCGAGCAAGCCGGCTTTCCCAGCCACGGGGTCATGGCGCCCGAGGTCGATAATGGCGGATTCTTCGGCTACGTCCCCGACGAAGGATTCTTGGGGACCGACTATTTCGACTACCTGGCCACTGACGGAACCAACAGCGACATCGGCACCGTCGAACTGCGCGTCCACCGGGCTCCCTACGGCCAGGACGACGTCTACATCGCAGCACCCGATACGTCGTTCACCGTCAACGCGGCCGACGGGGTCCTCAAGAACGATCGCGATCCCGACCGGGGTTCCTACACCACCGGTCTCGAAGTCGACGTCGAACAAGTCACCGATCCGCAATACGGCACACTCGATTCGATCTCGCCCGATGGCAGCTTCACTTACACACCGCCGGCGGGCTTCGTGGGAGTCGATCTGTTCACCTACAAGAACTACGACGGCGGTTTCTGGTCCGAGCCGATCGAAGTCCAGATCGTCGTCCCGCCGACGCCGACTCTCCTCTGGTCGATCATGAAGGCCGCGAGAACCGCACCGGCGAACCGGGAATCTCCGGCGAGTCGGTGGTGGACATTCCCATCATCACGCCGGGCAGTTGCGGTTGCGAACTCCCTCAGGAACTCCTGCCCAACATCGACCTGACCTACCAGGACGCCAGCCGAGCGGCTTGGAACCCGGCCGTCGTGGTCGATGCCCGGCTCGATCCGGCCGATCCGCTCCCCGATCGCATCCGAACGCAACTCCGAATCTTCGACAAGGAGGGCAAACAGATCTATCGCGGCCCCGTGATCGTCCATGAAATCAAGGTCGACGGCGTCCCCGTCGTCGGCTCCGACGACGTGATCCGTTTCGCCAGCCGCCCCGATATCCCCGACGACCTCGAAGCCGGACATTACACCTACAAACTCGACCTGATCTCCGAATACTCCACCGGCCCGGTCTACGACAAGTACGAAGGCTCGTTCGAAGTCGACCGCAAAGACTGGTACTACGATGAAGGAACCGGCAAGACCGAATTCTCCGGGCCCGTCGGCGCCATCGGGTTCCAGCTCAGCCCGATGATGACGCTGACTCCGCGGACCCACTTTTCCGGCGAGTGGGACGGCCTGTCCCTCAACGGCCGCAAGGGCGAAAAGTGGTGGTTCCCCTCCGACGGAAACGGCGGATACGTGATTCCGCCCGAAATCCACTTCTTCAAACTGGTCACCCCGACGCTGATCATCGACAAGTACGATACGTACTACTACTTCGCCAATCAACTGCTCACCAAGATCGTCGACCGCAACGGCAACACCACCACCTACACCTACGACGGCCGCAAGCTGACTTCGGTCACCGACCCCTACGGCCGGCTCGTCACCTTCGCCTACAGCGGCGCCCTGCTCACCGCGATCACCGACTGGACTGGACGGCAGTGGCAAATCACGATCAACGGCACGACCCGGCTGCTGGAGCAGATCACCGATCCG
>JALSGR010000200.1 GCA_026982635.1 Methylothermaceae bacterium
GAAACGCCCCCGGTGGTGGCGTACCGAGTGGAATTCGGTGCTGGTGAGGATGCGCATCCCCGCCCGTTCCAGCACCGCCTGCAGATTGGCGCCGAGATCGGGATCGTAGCGGCGCAACAGGCGGGAGCGGGCCAGCAGGGTGACCTCGGAACCGAGGCGGTGAAAGGCTTGGGCCAGTTCCAGGGCCACCGCCGAGGCGCCGATGACGATCAGGCGGTGCGGCAGTTCCTCGGCCGCCAGGGCCTCGGTGGAAGTCCAGTAGGGGGTGTCCGCCAGCCCCGGAACGGGGGGAATGGCCGGACGCGAGCCGGTGGCGATCAGGATCCGTTCCGGTTTCAGGGTGACCGTGCCGGTCTCGGTTGTCACCACCAGGGTGTGGGGGTCGGCGAAACGGGCGCTGCCCCGGATCAGTTCGATCTCCGGGTGGGCGGCGAGGATGTCCTCGTATTTGGCCCGGCGCAGTTCCGCCACCCGGGCCTGCTGCTGGCGGACGCCGGCACCCCGGTCGATGCGGGGGGCGTGGCGTTCGATGCCGGCGAAGGGGTGGGCGCGCTGCAGGTGGGCGACGTAGGCGGCGCGGATCATGATCTTCGACGGCACGCAGCCGACGTTGACGCAGGTGCCGCCGACGATGGGGTTTTTTTCGATGAGGTGGATCGTTTCCACCCCCCGTTCGCTGGCCTCGAGGGCGCAGGCGAAGGCCGCCGAACCGGCGCCGACGATGGCGATTTCCCGGGGAATCGCTTTGTCCGGGGCGGCGGCATCGCCCGGCGTACACCCAGGACAGTGCATGCCGCCGATCTTCAGGGTGATTCTGGTCATGGGGCGGGTTCCATTCGCTTCGATACCGTGTCAGTCTAAACCCCGTAGCTGGATACGGAGTCAAGCCGGTCGAAAACAGAGGAATCGGTTTCGGGCGTGGAGGAAGCGGGGAGGCTGGATTCCAGCGTCCGGCGGGGGCAGAATATCGCTTGTCCCCATCGGAACGATTGAAACTCATGCTGGAAACTGTCCAGATCCCTGCGCTCAGCGACAACTACGTCTATCTGCTCCACGACGGCGACTCCGGTCGGACCGCGGTGGTCGATCCGCCCGAGGCCGAACCGGTGATGGCGGAACTGGAGCGGCGGGGCTGGTCCCTGGACTGGATTCTCAACACCCATCACCACTGGGACCACGTCGGCGCCAATCTGGCGCTGAAACGGCTGACCGGCTGTCAGGTGGCGGGGTTCCAGGGCGACGCCCACCGTATTCCCGGCATCGACCGGACGTTGGCCGGAGGCGACCGCTTCGAGCTGGGCGCTTCGGTGGCCCAAGTGTTGGAAGTGCCGGGCCATACCCTCGGGCACGTCGCCTACTGGTTTGCGGACGCCGATCTGCTGTGCTGCGGCGACACTTTGTTTTCCCTCGGCTGCGGGCGTCTGTTCGAGGGGACGGCGGCGCAGATGTGGGAGTCGTTGTGCAAGCTGCGCGATCTGCCCGACGCCACCCGGGTCTGCTGCGCCCACGAATATACCCTGAAGAACGCCCGCTTCGCCCTCACCATCGAACCGGATCGTCCGCCGTTACTCGAACGGGTACGTCAGGTGGAGGCGTTGCGGGCCCAGGGTCTGCCCACGGTGCCTTCCCTTCTCGGCGAGGAGAAGATCACCAATCCCTTCCTGCGCGCCGACGACCCGGATCTGCAGGTGCGGTTGCACATGTGCGGCAGCCCTGCGGTGGCGGTGTTCGCCGAATTGCGGCGGCGGCGGGACCGGTTCTGAGATGTTGCGGATCGTTTCCGGTGGCCAGACCGGGGTGGACCGGGCGGCTTTGGACGTGGCTTTGGAACTGGGGATTCCCTGCGGCGGCTGGTGTCCGGACGGACGGTTGGCGGAAGACGGCCCGCTTTCCCGACGCTATCCGCTCCG
>JALSGR010000201.1 GCA_026982635.1 Methylothermaceae bacterium
TGCAGGACAAGCTGGCCGAGGGCTGCGGTTACCTGATCAACGTCATCCGCCGGAAGGCGCTGTCTCCCTACAACGTCTATCTCTACAACCAGCCGTTCCAGGCCCTGATGGCGACCGCCATCGCCCTCTACGGCGACCATCCTCAGGGCGACGCCTGCATGGCTTTCGCCCACGATCTGTGGAAACACCGCGTGTTGCCGGTGTGGCGCCAGGTCATGGGACGGCACGGCGGTTGGCACGAAGGGGGCGAATACGTGGGCATCGGCATCGGCAAGGCCGTCTACAGCGTCCCGGCCATGTGGCGCAGGGCCACCGGCGAGGATCTCTTCCGCCGCGAACCGGGTCTCCGCGGCTTTCTCGATTTTCTCGTCTACCGCTACCGTCCGGATGAAACCCAGATGCGTTGGGGGGACGCCAGCGCGTTCCGCAACCGCGTCCCCGAGCGTTTCGCCCTGGCGCTCGAATACCGCCACCGGGCCGCCTACGCCTTTTTCGGCTGTCGCCCGGCGATCCCCACCGCCTGGCCCTGGGGGCCGCTGCCGGATCCCGCCTTGTGCGACCGGAACGCCGTCGCCGCCCTGCCGTGGCGGAAGCGCTTCGACGGCATCGGCATGGTGATCGCCCGCAGCGACTGGAGCCGGGACGCCACCTACGTGACCTTCAAGGCCGGGGACAACTACTGGTCCCACAGCCATCTGGACCAGGGCTCCTTCACCCTGTACAAGGGCGGGCCGCTCATCATCGACAGCGGCCTCTACGGGCCCCGTTACGGCTCCGACCATCACATGAACTACACCTATCAGACCGTCGCCCACAACGTCGTCACCGTCACCGATCCCGAGGATACGGCGCCGATGCCGGGCAAGGACAAGCAGCCGCCGCGCCCCATCGCCAACGACGGCGGCCAGCGCCGGATCGGCTCCGGTTGGGGACGGCGCGCCCCCATCGACCTGCAGGAGTGGCGCGAGAATTGGGATCGCTTCCATACCGGCCGTATCGTCCGCTATTACGCCGACGACGATCTGGTGGCGGCGGTGGCCGAACTCACCCCGGCCTATACCAACCGTCGCTGCGGTAGGGGGAAGTTTTCCGCCCGTACCTGCCGGGTGGCCCGTTACCGGCGCGCCTTCGTCTACGACCGCCGGATGGACGTGGTGGTCGTTTACGACGACGTCACCGCCACCGATGCCGACTTCCGCAAGCGCGCCCTGTTTCACACCGTCGAAAGGCCGCAGATCCACGGACAGCGTTTCACCGTCGTTGTCCCGCCGAAGCCGGCGCTGGGACGTCCCGGCGGCCGGGTGGAAGCGGTGGTGCTCTTTCCTCGCCGGGCCTATCTCAATCCCATCGGCGGGCCGGGTTTCGAGTTCTGGGTGGACGGGAGGAACTACGACGAAGGCGGGGAAGTCTGGCGTCGGGTGGCCGCGGCCCGCGAGCCCAAGCCGGAGCCGGGGCGCTGGCGGGTCGAGGTCGTTCCCCCGGCGGCGCGCGAGCGCGACCGATTCCTGACGGTGCTGAAGCCGGCCCTGGCGGAGCGGCGCAATCCCACCGTCGTCGCCCCCCTCGAGGAAGGGGACACGATCGGTTGCCGGCTGGCGGCCGGTGGGCGCACCGTGAGCTTGCGCTTTCCCGCCGACCGCGACGGCGTGGTCATCACGACCGGCGGGCGGCGCATCGACTTGACCGGGTCGGAGTGATCATGCTTCCCGCCGTTTCGCTCGTTCCGTCAGCCGTTTTTGCATCGCCGCCGGTACCGGTTCGTAATGGTCGAATTCCAGGGTGAAACTCCCCTGGCCTTCGGTCAGCGACTTCAGCGTCGATTCGTAATCCTGGATTTCGCTCAGGGGAACCTGGGCCTGGATCCGGACCCAGCCGTTGCTCAGGGTGTCGCTGCGGTTGATGCGCC
>JALSGR010000202.1 GCA_026982635.1 Methylothermaceae bacterium
CGCGCCCCCACCAGAAAGACCAGATCGGCATCGGCGAAGGCGATTTCGGGATCGTGGGTGGTGATCACCTCCTGCAACAGCGGAGCGGCGCAATCATAGAGCTCCAGGGCGACCCCCGCCACCACCTTGGCCATGGGCTCGATGTCCAGCAACTGGAGGATGACCGGTTGCTCCGGCCCCAGCAGGTCGCCCGCCGCCAGGCGAAACAACAGGGAATAACTGATGCGTCCCGCCGCCCCGGTTACTGCGATACGTACTGGCGTCATTTAGCCTTCTCCGCATGCCGATTCAATCGTTTTACTTTACTCCGAGCGACCGGATTTGACAAAGCGGAGCGACGCCCAAGGTTCCGCACCTAGACCTCCCCTTCCCGGAGCACCGGCACCACCCAGTAACGCACCCCGCTGCCGGCGAACATCTTCCTCAGATGGTCGAGCAGCCTTTCCAAGTGATCCCCGTCCACGCACAACTGGAAGCGGATCTGATGCTTGCGGCCGGCCACCTGCTCGGCCAGGCTCAACCCTTCCAGGCGGCGGGAATGACCGGCGACATGGCTGCTGGTGAAGCCGTAACGCGGTTCGTGCTCCAGCAACCAGTCCACCAGCGCCTCCTCCAGCCCCGGATCGGCCACCAGAGTCAATTGGAACAGCTCGGCCATGGTTCACCCCCGAAACGGCGATAGAGAATCGGTAACACGATCAGGGTCAGGGCGGTAGAGGACACCAGTCCGCCGATCACCACGAGCGCCAGGGGGCGCTGGATCTCGGAACCCGGACCGGTGGCGAACAACAGCGGCACCAGGCCGAAGGCGGCGATGCTGGCGGTCATCAGCACCGGCCGCAGCCGCCGCAGCGCCCCCTGGATCACCACCGTCTCCAGCGGTTTGCCCAAGGCGCGCAGCTGGTTGAAATGGCTCACCAGCACCACGCCGTTGAGCACCGCGATGCCTAGGAGGGCGATGAAACCCACCGAGGCCGGCACCGACAGATATTCCCCCGACAGCCACAGACCCACCACCCCACCGATGAGAGCCAGGGGAATGTTGCCCAGCACCAACAAGGCCTGACGCACCGAAGCGAAGGTGGAGAACAGCAGCAGGAAGATGAGGCCGACGGCGGCCGGCACCACCAGAGCCAGGCGCCGGGCGGCGCGCTGCTGGTTCTCGAACTGGCCGCCCCACTCGAGGAAATAACCGGTGGGCAACGTCACTTCCTCGACGACCCGGCGCCGGGCTTCTTCGACGAAGCCCACCAGGTCACGGCCGCGGACGTTGGCGCGCACCACCGCATAGCGCAACCCCCGTTCCCGTTCCACCGCCACCACCCCCTCGCGGGGTTCGAGGCGGGCCAGTTCGGTGAGGGGAACGGCCCGGCCGTCGGGCAAGGTGACGGTCAGGGCGCGCACCCGATCCGGATCGACCGGCCCACGCAGCAGCAGCGGGGTGCGCTGGATACCTTCCTGGACCACTCCGAGACGCAGTCCCTCGATCTGGGCTCGCAGCAGGCGCGCCAGGGTATCCACGTCGACACCGAAGCGGCCAGCGGCACTGCGGTCGATGACCGCCTCCAGGAACTGCATCCCCTCGTTGCGCCGCGTCGCCACGTCCACGGCGCCGGGCACCCGGGAAACCACGTCGGCGATGCGCTCGGCGGTGCGGTTCAGGACGGCCAGATCGTCGCCGAAGAGCTTGATGGCCACGTCTCCACGCACCCCGGTGAGCATTTCCGTCACCCGCATCTGGATCGGCTGGGTGAAGCCGAAGACGATACCGGGGAACCGGCGCATCACCTGACGCAGTTCGTCGATGAGCGCCGCCTTGTCCGGTACGGTCCATTTTTCCCGGGGCTTGAGGACCAGAAAATGATCGGTTTCGTTGAGCCCCATGGGATCGAGGCCGATTT
>JALSGR010000203.1 GCA_026982635.1 Methylothermaceae bacterium
AGGTGGACAAGGCGGCCGCCGTCCTCAAGGAACTGGAGAACGACAGCGACAGCATCGGCGAGGTGCTCAAGATCATCGGCGACATCGCCGACCAGACCAACCTGTTGGCGCTCAACGCCGCCATCGAAGCTGCCCGGGCCGGGGAGCAGGGCCGGGGGTTCGCGGTGGTGGCCGAGGAGGTCCGCACCTTGGCGAGCCGGACCCAGGAGTCCACCGCCCAGATCCAGGACACCATCGAGCGCTTGCGCAACCGGGCCCATCAGGCGGTGGCGGTGATCGGCCAGAGCAAGGAACAGGCCCACGCGAGCATGGAGGAAGCCCGCGGGGTCAGCAAAGTGCTGGACAACATCACCAAGATGATGAACGAGGTGCGGGAGATGAACATGCAGATCGCCGGCGCCGTGGAGAAGCAGAGCACCATGAGCGCCGAGGTCAACGAGAACGTGGGCAGGATCAACAAAGGGGTCGAGGAGACCTGCGCCAAGATGCAGGAGACCCGCGAGGCGGTGAGCTCGTTGCGGGAGGAGGCCGACAAGCTCAACAGCATGGTGGGGCAGTTCCGCACCTGAGGCGCGGCCCGCTCTTCGTCAGCGGCGGAGGCGGCGCAGCTCCTCCAGTAGATCCAGCGCCAGCGCCGCCCCGGCCGGATTGATCCCCAGATCCCGCTCCAGCCGCAGGGCGGTCCCGAGGCGCTCGAAGGCCGGGGCGTCGAACCACCACTGGGGCGGCTCGGGCCCTCCGGCCGGCTCGACCACCCCCTGGTCCACCAGATCGATGACCCGTTCCGCGCTCACTTCGAAGATACGGCATACTTCCACCAGGGTGATGCGGAAGCGTTCGTCCAGGACCACCCCGGTCAAGACCTTTTCCTGCAACATGGCTTACCCCCCCATGCCCTGACGTGGGTTGAACGGCATCCGTTCGGCCATTTCTCGGTAGAACCGCCGCTTGTCCTCGCTGTCCGCCGGCGGGGTGTGGATCTTCAGGATCACGTACTGGTCCCCCGGCGGCGTGCCCGGCAGCCCCTTGCCCTTGAGTCGCAGCTTGCGGTCGGTCTGGGAGCCGGGCGGGATTTTCAGTTCCACCCGGCCGTCCAGGGTCGGTACGGGCACTTTGTCGCCCAGGGCCGCCTCCCAGGGAGTGACCGGCAGATCCAGATAAAGATCCCGGCCTTCCACCCGGAACCAGCGGTGGGGCTTGAAGTGGACCTCCAGATACAGATCCCCCGGCGGCCCCCCGCCCATGCCCGGCGCCCCCTGGCCCGCCAGCCGGATTTTCCGCCCTTCCTGAATCCCTTTGGGTATTTTGACCTGGAGACGCTTGTGTTTATCCACCAGGCGGCCGCTGGCCGGATCGACTTCCGGTACCGTCAGGGTGATGGTCTGGGTGGTGCCGTGATAGGCGTCCTCCAAATTGATGTAGACCTTGGCATGCAAATCCTCCCCCCGCGTGCGGAAACCGGTCCGGCCCCGGGGACGGAAACCCCCGCCGCCGAACAGGGCCTCGAAAAACTCGCTGAAGTCGCCGAAGCCGCCTTCGGTGAAACCGCCGCCGCGAAAGCCGAAACGCTCCTCCCATCCCGGCGGCGGCTGAAAACCTTGGCCTTCGCGCCAGTGGGCGCCGAGCTGGTCGTAGGCCTTGCGTTTCTCCGGATCCTTCAGGACTTCATAAGCCTCGTTGATCGCCTTGAATTTCTCCTCGGCGTCCGGTTCCTTGCTGACATCGGGATGGTATTTGCGGGCCAGCTTACGGTAGGCCCGTTTGATTTCTTCCGGCGTGGCATCCCTGGAGACGCCGAGAATCTTGTAATAATCCTTGTACTCCATCGATCGTTACAACCCCTCACTGGAAAACAGAATGACCTCGTCACCGATGAAACGCACCGTGATCGACTTGT
>JALSGR010000204.1 GCA_026982635.1 Methylothermaceae bacterium
GAGGCCGCCGAGCGGGTCGGTGTAGTCGGCGGTGGCGGTGGCGAGGAGTTCGGCCGGTGCCGGGTTCGTCTGGGTGCCTTCGCCACTGCCAGGTAAGCCTGCGATGGCCAGGGGCTGGAAGCCGCGGACGCTGCCGTCGGCCCGGGTGACGGAGCTAACGCGGTTGCCGCGGCCATAGCCGACGGTGGTGGTGTAGCCTGCCGGGTCGGTGAAGGCGGTAAGGCGGCCGTCGGTGGCGTAGCTAAACTGCCAGGTGGCGCCATCGGGTTGGGTGATGGTGGTGAGCCGTCCGGCGGTGTCGTAGGCCAGCTGGGTGGAGCGGCCGGCCGGGTCGGTGATCGAGACAACGTAACCGGCCGGGTCGAAGCTGAAGGAGGTGACCAGGCCGTTGGGGTCGGTGATGGTGAGTGGTTCGTCGGCCAGGCCGTCGCCGTCGGCATCGGTGTAGGCGAAGCTGTGGGTGTTGCCGTTGCGGTCGATGAAGGCGGTGAGCAGGCCGGAGGGGTCGAATTCGTAGCGCTCGCCGGTTTTGAGCGTGCGTGTGTAGGAGCCGTCGGGGTGGAGGGTGAGGGTGGCGAAGTCGCCCGGTGGGCTGGCGAAGCCACCTTGGCCGTCGTCGGCGTAGAAGAGGGCCGAGCCATCGGGTCGGGCGAGGATCACGCCGCCGCTGACCGGATAGAGCCGATCGAGCAGGTTCAGTTGCCAGCCTTCGCCGAAGGGGCTGTCTTCGGCGGAGACGATCATCGCCTGGCCGCTGCGGGTCCAGGTCGATCCGGAGCTGCCGCCGTAGGAGGGGACGACTTCGATGGTGTAGGGGTAGAGGCCGGTGGGGAGGTTCGAGACATCGGCCTGGAGGGCCAGTTGGACGATGGTGCCGGGGTTAAGGGAGGAGGTGTCGAAGGAGAGCCAGGGTCCGGTTGAGCCGTTGAAGGTGAGTCGGGCGGCGAGGGTGTCGGGGGTGGTGGCGGCGGGGTCCAGTTCGTAGCGGACCAGGAAGATGGGATCGGGTTCGGCGGTGAGGGAGTCATAGAGGAGCCCCACGGGGAGGACGCCGGGGTTGTAGGAGGGTAGGGGGTGGGAGAGTTCGAGGGCCCCGGAGCCGAGTTCGACTCGGTAAGGTCGCAAGGGGCTGTTGCCTGCGAAGCTGTCCTGGTCGGCGACGAAGCGGGCCGGTTCGAGGATCTCGGGCCAGGTGATGGAGCTGCCGCCGAAGCCGCCGCCTCCGCTACCGCCCTGGGGTGGTTCGACCAGGAAGGTGAGGGTGGTGGAGAGCTGGGTGTTGTCGGCCAGCGTGACGGTCAGGACCACCTGCTGTTCGGTAGGCTGCGGGACGTTCGTGTCCCACTGGAACTGAAGGCGGTAGTCGGAGGTGCCGGAGACGTTGGTGGCCAGGCCGGCGCCGTCGAGGTTCCAGTCGTAGGCAACGACCTGGGCACCGCGGACCTGGGCGCGCAGATCCATCCAGTCGCCGCCTTTTTCGTACTCGGTGACGCCTTCGAACAGCACCAGGCCATGGGTCCAGCCGAGCACGTAGAGTTCCGGGCCCTGTGAGGAGGCGGTGCCTGAACCGCCGTCGGTGCTGGTGATGCCGAAACCGCCGCCGCCGATGAACGGCTCCTGGTCGCCGCCGGAATTGCCGAGTGGTGCGCGAGCGGCTGAGCGCGTGAGGCTCGCTGCAGCGGGCAGCGCGCGTTCCAGCGTCGAAGGCCGCACGCTGGTGGTCCCTGACAAGGCCGAGGCTGTCACGGCTGCCTGCCAGGGCTGGAAGCTGTCGGCCGGGGCAGGTGCTGCCGCTGAGGCGTTGACGGGGAGCGGGGCAAAGGGCAGGCCGGGCAGGAGGGTGGATGAGCCGGCTCGCTGTTGTTCAGGGCTTACCTCCAGGACCTCACCGA
>JALSGR010000205.1 GCA_026982635.1 Methylothermaceae bacterium
TCGTCGTCCATGTCCAGATAGTCCATGAGCGTGTTCATGAAGGTGGTCGGCTGTTGCGAATCGACGGCGCCGAGCAGGCCGCGTTTTTCGCTTTCCTTTCCCAGGGCGCCCATGGCCAGGGAAGCGATCACGGGCAGCAGTTGTTTGACGATGCCGGTGTCGGCACCGGTGCGCTCGGCCACGCGAGCGGCCACCTGACGGCTCACTTCCTTGCTGCCGAAGACCTGGCCCAGCACTTGGTTGCCGGCCTCGATGGTGGTGTCCTCGGCCAGTTTTTCCGGTCGTTCCACCACTTCCCGGTACGGCCCTCGGGACAGCGACTCCAGCAGACCGCCGGCCCGTCCGGGGTCGCTGAGATTGCGTTTGAGGCCCTGTCCCAGCGCCGGCAGGACGGCGCCGAGGATTTGTGAGGTCTGGGATTCCGACAGCCCCGCCTTGCGGGCCAGTTGCTGGACCACGGCAGGGCCGCCGTTTTCCAGAATCAGTTCGATCAGGTTCATGGTTCAGTACTCCAACAGTTTCGGCAGTTGCTTGGCCTGCCGGATCCAGTTTTCCACCTGGGTCAAAGTGGGAAGCTGCTTGACCCAGCGTCCGTCGTCGTTGACTTCACGGAGTTTGGCGTGAAGGTTGTCGGGACGCCGTGTGGCCAGTTCCTTGACCGTGTCGACGCCGGCTTCTTCCAGAAGATTGGCGTAGGCCGAGCCGATGCCCTTGACCCGGGCCAGATCGGCGCGGTTGGCCAGCTCCAGGAGCTCGCGGGCGGGAACGCCCAGTTTCTTGGCCAGTTCCTGGCGTTGCTTGGGGGTTCTGGTCGCTTCCAGCAACTGGTCGCTGTCTTTGATGCCGAGCGTCCGGAGTTTGGCTTCCAGCGCCGGGGTGATCCCGGTCAGTTCGTTGAGCGCGAGGGTCATCGTTTCTTGTTCTCCTTGGGCTGGTTGATGGATCAGGAAATTTCGCTGGTGCAGTATCGGCAGCGCCTGGCCTCGACAGGGATCTCGGCCAGACATTCGGGGCAGGTTTTGACCGTCGGCGCCTCGTCTTCGGTTTTCCGCCGTCCCGCCTCGGTGATGCGGTTGATCGCTTGAATCATCAGGAAGATGGCGAAGGCGATGATCAAGAACTCGACCACGGTGTTGAGGAACAGGCCGTATTTGATCACCGGGGCGCCGGCTTCTTCGGCCGCCTTCAAAGTTGAGTGGCCCTGGCCGGATAGATCGAGGAACAGGTCGCTGAAATCGATACCCCCCAAAAGCAGGCCGAGGGGGGGCATGAGGATGTCGTTGACCAGCGAGGCGACGATCTTGCCGAAGGCGGCGCCGACGATGATGCCGACGGCCATGTCCACGGCGTTGCCGCGCAGAATGAACTTTTTGAATTCTTCCAGCATGTTTTCGTCCTCCCCCGGAAAACCACGGCGATCCAGCCTAGCGCCGCTTTCCTGAATCGTGACTGAATCCGGGGGGTGATGGTTTTCCGTTGGGCAGGAAGCGGTCGGGGCGGGCGCGGCCCACGGCTTGGGCGAGATGGGGCGGGATGTCGCCGGCGAGCAGGCAGCCTTCCGCCACCGGCGGGAAGATCTCGTCGTAACGGCGGATCTGGCGCTGGTCGATGCGGCGGTAGACATGGGCCCGGGTCAGTTCGCAAGGGTGACGCAGGCCGGCGGAGGTGAGGAGGTCGGTGGTGGCGTGCAGGGTCTTGGCGTGGTAGTTGGCCACCCGCCGGGCCTTGTCGCTGACCACCAGACCGCGGTAGAGGGCGGGGTTTTGGGTCGCCACTCCGGTGGGGCAGCGGTTGGTGTTGCAGCTCAAGGAATGGATGCAACCCAAGGCCAGCATCATGCCGCGGCCGCTGTTGCAGGCGTCGGCCCCGATGGCGAAGTGTTTGACCAGGTG
>JALSGR010000206.1 GCA_026982635.1 Methylothermaceae bacterium
GGCTGCGGCGACGCCTACCGAGCCGGCGTCCTCTTCGGCCTGCTGGAGAACTACGACTGGGAGACCATCGGCGCCATCGCCTCCCTGATGGGCGCCATCAAGGTGGAACGGGCCGGCACCCAGAACCACACCTTCACCATGGACGAGTTCCGCCAGCGCTTCTGGGACAATTATGGCTACCACTTCTAAGGCCGTCGAGCGGCTACTGGCCATCATGGCCCGGTTGCGCGATCCCGAAACCGGCTGTCCCTGGGACCGGGCGCAGACGTTCGAGTCATTGGTTCCCCATACCATCGAGGAAGCCTACGAAGTCGCCGACGCCGTCGAGCGGGGCGACGACGAGGATTTGTGCGACGAACTGGGCGATCTGCTGCTGCAGGTGGTGTTTTACGCCCGCATCGCCGAGGAGCAGGGGCGGTTCGACTTCGCCCGGGTGGTGACGGGCCTGTGCGACAAACTGGTTCGCCGCCATCCCCACGTGTTCGCCGGGGTGGAATTCGCCTCGGAGGCCGAGCGCAAGCGGGCCTGGGAAGCCATCAAGCGCCGGGAGCGTGAGGCGCGGGGCAAGCGGGAGGAAGACGGGCTGCTGGCGGGCATCCCCCGGGCGCTGCCGGCGTTGGCCCAGGCGGAAAAGATCCAGAACCGGGCGGCCCGTCACGGCTTCGACTGGCCGGAGGTGGAACCGGTGTTCGCCAAGGTCGAGGAGGAACTGGCGGAATTGCGCCAGGCCTGGCGAAGCGGCGATCGGGCGCACATCCAAGAAGAAGTGGGCGATCTGCTGTTCGTGGCGGTCAATCTGGCCCGCCATCTTGGGGTTCATCCCGAGACCGCGTTGCGGGACAGCAACCGCAAATTCAGCCGCCGGTTCCGCTACATGGAGCGCCGCCTGGCCGAATCGGGGCGGACCATGGCCGACACTCCCCTGGCGGAACTGGACGCCCTGTGGGACGAAGCCAAACGCCGTGGCCAGGCTTGAGCTGCATCACGCCCATCCCTGGACGGTGTCGCCCCGCGAGGCGATCGCCATCCAGCAGCGGTTGGGCCGCTTCGTCCGTCTGGAAGACGACCTGCCCGATCCGGTGACCACGGTAGCCGGCGTGGATGCGGGATTCAAAAACGGCGGCGCCCTCACCCGGGCAGCGGTGGCGGTGCTGGACTATCCTGCCCTGACGCTTGAGGAGCAGGCGATCGCCGAAGTGCCTACCCGGTTTCCCTACATTCCCGGACTCCTGTCGTTCCGGGAAATTCCCGCAGTGCTCGAAGCCCTGGCGCGGTTGCCGGCATTGCCGGATCTGCTCCTCTGCGACGGCCAAGGCATCGCTCATCCTCGCCGTCTGGGTATCGCCAGTCATCTGGGGGTGTTGCTGGACCATCCCACCATCGGTGTGGGCAAGACCCGTCTCATCGGCACCCACGACCCGGTGCCCGAGGCCAAGGGCGCCTGGGTGCCTCTCCGGGACAAGGGCGAGGTCATCGGGGCCGTGGTACGGACCCGGGCCGGGGTCAAGCCGCTTTACGTCTCTCCAGGACACCGGATCAGCGTCGAGGGTGCGGTCAAGTGGGTGCTGGCCTGCACCACCCGTTACAAATTGCCGGAGACCACCCGCTGGGCCCACCGCCTGGCCTCGGGTTGACGCTGGGTAAACCAATTCCTGCAGCAGACCATAACCTGGTGCGCTGTGCCTTTGTGTCACGGCTTCTTCTGGCCGTGATCGCCGTCCTGGCGGAGACTGGTAGGTTTTGCTCAGAAGGTAGGAAATGGGTAGGACGCAAGAAAAAAGCCTTACCGGGTGTTTCGGTAAGGCTTTGATTAATTTGGAGCTGGCGACAGGATTCGAACCTGCGACCGGCGGATTACAAATCCG
>JALSGR010000207.1 GCA_026982635.1 Methylothermaceae bacterium
TCCCCTCGGGATTCGCCTGCGTCCACCTCCCTTCGAGGGTGCGACCGGCTACCCCATCGACCCCGATCTCACCCACGGCCTGCCCGAAGTCCTCGCCCGTGCCGGTGGCGCCCTGGGGCCAGACGATACCTTGATCTGCCAAAGCTGCCATCAGATCCACGGTGGGGTGAGCGATGATCTGCTGCTGCTCGACGACGAGCGGGGGGAGCTGTGCCGCCAGTGCCACCGGCGCCAGTTCAGCCGCAGCAGGGAAGAAGCCCGCCGTAAGGGGGTGCATCCGGTCAACGTCGAGCCGGAGGAAAAAATCGTCATCGACGGCAGGCGACTGCGCTGGGTGACCTGCACCACTTGTCATCCGGTGCACGACGGCCGGCTGGCGACGCCGATGCTGAAAAAGCCGGCACCACAGCTATGTCAGGATTGTCATTCCCGCCAGCACGCCGAGGACCGTGACGACGCCCGCCGCAAGGGTGTACATCCGGTCAACGTCGATCTGGACGAGCCGGTCACCCTGGCCGGCCGCCGGATCGAACGGCTCAACTGCCTCACCTGCCACGCCGTGCATCGGGGTAAGCCGAATACCCCGGCGCTGATGGCCGATCACCGCGACGGCGTTCTGTGCAGTCCCTGCCACCAGGACAACCTGCCGGTGGTGGGCAGCGATCACGATCTTCGGGTTACCGCCGCCGACAGCCGCAACCGTTTCGACGAGACCCCGCGCCAAAGCGGGGTGTGCGGCGCCTGCCACACCCTGCACCGGGGCAAGGGGAAATGGCCGTTCCTCTACGCCGCCCGCATCGTCGGCCATCCAGGCAAGCCGGCGGAGGAAGGGGACGAGACGGCGTTGAAGCGGGATCGGTTGTGTCTGAACTGCCATCAGGACCATCCCCGAGCTGTCGCCAAAGAAAAAGTGGTGGCCTGGTTCAGCCATCCGGCCAAGGACATCGTCCTGCGCTCGGACAAGGCCCACATGCCGCTCTTGGACGACAAGGAAGAAGACGCCGATTTCGGCGCGATCGGTTGTGCCACCTGCCACGATCCCCACGTCTGGACCCCGGATCATCGGAATGCCGCCGCACCGCCCCTGGCCGGCAACCGCGACAACCTCGAAGGCGATCCCCATTCCAGCTTCCTGCGCGAGCTCAAGCCGGAAAAGACTTTCTGTCTCGGTTGCCACGACCTGGAAACCCGGGAAAAATACAAATATTTCCACGACCGCATCGTGCGCGGCGTGGTCGATTATTTGCGTTAGAGGTGATGGTCGATGCACGGGATGATCGGGTTTTTCTTGCTGGTTCTGGTCTGGCTGCCGGCGGCCCAGGCGACGGCGGTGCGGGCGGTGAGTCTGCAGGAGGCGCTGCGGCACAGCGAGCTGGTGTTGCAGGGGTGGGTGGCGATGCGGAAAGTGATCGACGACGAGGGCCCGCGTCCCTTCACCCGCATCGTTTTCGCGGTCGAGGAAGTGATCAAGGGCGACTATGCGGCGCCGACGCTGACCCTGGATTTCGCCGGCGCCCCCGAGAGAGGGCTGGTGGTGAGCGACATGGACTATCCCGAGCCGGGCGAGAGAGGGATCTATTTCGTCGAGTCGTTGCGGCGGCGTCAGGCCAATCCCCTCTACGGTTGGTCCCAGGGCCATTTCCGCATCGTGGTTCGTGACGACCGCCCGGTGGTGGTCGCCGCCGACGGCAGCCCGGTGGTGGTCCTGAAGCCGGTGGCGGCCGAGCCCGGGCGTTTGAGCCACGGGGTGGCCAAGGGGGTGGAGACCCGGCGTCAGGGCTGGGACCGGGGACTGTCGCCGGCAGCTTTCAAGGCCGTTCTCAGGCGCTGGCTCGAAGGGGAAGGGCGATGAACCGCCTTGGGTTGGCGGCCCTGCTGCTGGGATATGCCGTTGCCACGCCGGCCTATCAATTGTCGGGGGAGTATTGGCTGCGGCCGGAAACCACCTTCCGATTCGATCTCGTCGATCTGGCCGGCCGACGCCAGGCCCCCAGCGGCATTTCCTGGAACGCCGGTTTCTTCGAGGCGATGCGGCGCTGGAACGAGGCTACGGTGTTCACCTTCCACGGTCGGGACGGCGAGCCCCACGATCCCTGCCGGAACGATGGTCGCAACGGCGTCGGCTTCCGCGCCGACGATTGCGGTTTCGCCTTCGGGCGCACCACCCTCGCCATCACCTACAGCCAGTTCGCCTGGAGCGGAACTTTGTTGGAGACCGACATCGTCTTCAACGGCAATCTGGATTGGGACATCTATTCCGGGCCCTTGCGGCGGGAGGAGGAATTCGTCCGGGTGGCGACCCACGAGTTGGGGCATGCCCTCGGCCTCGGCCACGAGGACGGCGGCGTCCCCACCATCATGACCTCGCTGGTGGGTGACCTGGAATTCCCCCAGAAGGACGACATCGCCGCCGTCAGTGCGATCTACGGTGGTTCCCCGCCTCCGCCGCCCGCTGCCTGTGAAGACATGGCGGAGATCCCCCTGAATCGGGTGGTCGAAGGCCGGTTCGAGGCCGGTGACTGCCAGCGCCGCTTTCTGCCCGGCCCCACCTTCGACAGCGACGACAGTTACCTGGACCTCTACCGTTTCCGGTTGCCGATGGCGGCGCTGGTGGTGGTCGAGATGGCATCGGAAAGCATTGATCCCTATCTGGAACTCTACGACCTGAACGGTGAAACCCTGCTCGCCTGGGACGACGACAGCGGCCGGGATCGGAACGCCCTGCTGTACGCCTACCTGCAACCGGGTTCCTATCGTCTCGTCGCCAACACCGCCATGATGTACTCGGCGACCGGCGCTTACCGGCTGCAGGTCGTCGTCAATCTGGACGGCCCAGCGGCGGCGGAGCTGCTCGACGACTGGCGTCTGCAGATCCATACCGTGGCGGTGAACGGCGCCTTTTTCACAGCCGTGTTGTCGCCCTATGCCAATCCCCTGGATCCGGACGGGTTGTATTGGCGATTGGCGGAAATCGCGCCGGGGGGCGATCCTGCCTTGCGGGGCGTCACCTTCGTGCCTGGTTCCAAGATGCTGCTGTTCAATCCGGTGACGGCTTTGGGCAGACGTTACGATGCGGTGCTGCAGCGCTACGCCAACCCCCTCGAGCCGGAAGGGTGGTTCTGGAAGCTGGAATCGGCCTGGCCGCGTCCCTAACTCAGGCCGATGCGGATGGCGGCGGCGATGGCCAGCGGCGCCAGGGTGACGGCCAGAACCAGCAGGGCGGCGAGAAAGTACAGTTGTCCTTCGATCGGCAGTCCGGCGCCGGCGGCGCTCACGGCCCCGGTAGCGAAGATCAATACCGGAATGTAGAGCGGCAGTACCAGCAGAGTGAGCAGGACGCCGCCGCGGCGCAGACCCACCGTCAGGGCGGTGCCGACGGCGCCGATGAGGCTGAGCAGCGGCGTGCCGAGGGCCAGCGTGGCCACCAAGGCCGTCGTGGCCGCCGGGGTCAGGGATAGCAGTACGGCCAGCAGGGGGGCCAACAGCACCATCGGTAGACCGCTGACCAGCCAGTGGGCCAGCACCTTGGCGCCGATCAGCAGAGGGAGGGGATGGGGGCTCAGGGCCAGTTGTTCCAGGGTGCCGTCGGCGAAATCGGCCTTGAACAAGTTTTCCAGGGAGAACAGGGCTGCCAGCAGGGCGGCGATCCAGATGATCCCGGGGGCGATGGTGCGCAGAATCTCCGTCTCCGGGCTGATGCCCAAAGGATAGAGACTGACGGTCATCAGGAAGAACAGAGGGGGATTGAGCAGTTCACCCCGGTGACGGAAGGCCAGGAGCAGATCCCGTTGCAGTACGGTCCAGAAGGCGGCGAGTAGTGATTTCCCCATACCGTCGGCTCATGAAAAAGCCGCCTTGAAGGCGGCTTCGCTGAATGGCTGGGGGACCAGGATTCGAACCTGGGTTAACGGAGTCAGAGTCCGCTGTCCTGCCGCTAGACGATCCCCCAACGAGAAACCTTTAACGCTTGGAGTATTGCGGCCGTTTGCGGGCCTTGTGCAGGCCGACCTTTTTGCGTTCCACCTTGCGAGCGTCGCGGGTGACGTAACCGGCCTTGCGCAATGGCGGACGCAGGGATTCGTCGTAATCGATCAGCGCCCGGGTGATGCCGTGGCGGATCGCCCCCGCCTGACCGGTTGGGCCGCCGCCCTTCACCGTCACCATGATATCAAATTTGTCGGTCATCTCAACGCATTCCAACGGCTGGCGCACGATCATGCAGTCGGTCTTGCGCCCGAAGTAGACGTCCAGCGGTTTCCGGTTGACGATGATCTGACCGGACCCCGGTTTCAGGAAGACCCGGGCGACGGAACTCTTGCGACGGCCGGTGCCGTAGTTGTATTGGGTTTGTGCCATGATTCGCTTGCCTTACAGTTCCAGAGCTTTGGGTTGTTGGGCGTGATGGTTGTGATCGGGGCCGGCGTAGACCTTGAGCTTGCGGAACATCGCCCGACCCAGGGGATTCTTGGGCAGCATGCCGCGCACGGCGTTCTCGATGATCCGTTCCGGATGGGCGGCCCGCTGTTTTCCCAGGGAAACGGCCTTGATGCCACCGGGATAACCGCTGTGGCGGTAGTAGATCTTGTTCTCTTCCTTGCGGCCGGTCACCTTCACCTTTTCCGCGTTGATGACGATGATGTAATCGCCGGTGTCCACGTGGGGGGTGTATTCGGCTTTGTGCTTGCCACGCAGTCTCCGGGCGATCTCGCTCGCTAAACGCCCCAGCGTCTTCCCTTCGGCGTCGATGACGTACCAGTCGCGTTTCACTTCGTGGGGTTTGGCGCTAAAGGTTTTCATGATTCTCCTTGCGAACTTCTTTCGGGGCCGATCTGAAACGTGAAATTCTAGAGCATGAAAAAAGATCCTGCAAGGGGCGTTTCTGGATCGGACGAGTTCAGTCTTCGGCGGCGGCGCGGATCCATTCCGGGGCCGACAGGGCCTGTCGGAGGCGTGTCGGCAGGGTGCGCAACCGATGCCATCGGCGGATCAGCCAGGCGGCCCCGCCGAGGGCGACCGCGTCCACCAGGCAGTACCAAGCCGCCACCCCGCTCGGCGGATTGCCCTGGGGCAGGGACAGTACCGGATCGATGGGCACCCAGGTCCAGGTCTGTAGAGCGGTGCCGATCAGTTCCAGGTGGGTCGTGACGAAGAAGGCGGCCAGGTAGACCAAGGGCGCCCGCCCCCACAGTACGCAGGGGACGTAGACCAGAAACAGCAGCATGCCGACCCAGTCGCCCCGCTCGGCCAGGGTGACCCCGTAAAGCGACCACAGCCCCATGGTCAGCAGCACGATCCAGGTGATGGGACGGCGCCACGCCTGGAACACGGGGGAACGGGCCAGGGCGACGGCGGTGAGATAGACTAGGCCGTGACCGGGGGGGATGTAGGCGGGGATGTTGTGGAAGTAGTAGATGTAGCCGTGCATCAGGCCGGAGGCGAAATGCTCGCCGGCGGTGGCGAAGGCGACGGCGATCAACACCTGAAGCCGTACCAGGTTGCTTTCCCAATACAGCAGACCGATGAGGACGACCCAGGCGCATCGGCCGAGGGCGTTCTGCAGGTCGAGATCGTGGAGGGAGTCCAGGTACAGGCAACCGGCGATACCGATGAAGGTGATCGCCGCGATGATCAGGTCGTGGGTGCTCGCCTTCAAAGCCTTCCAGGTCATCGGAAAATCGCTGGCCTTTGCCGAAAGGCTAAACTACACCGATCCGGCATCCGGCTCAAGCCCGCTGGTCAAGGTTTACGCCAAGCGGTATGCTTCTCGTCCCCGGGGGAAAGAACTCGCCGGTCCGGCCGGCGTCTAAACGAAAATCCGAAATCCGGAGTGTCAACCATGCTCGAGAAATTGGCGCGCAACAAATATTCCTTGCTATTGTTGGCGGTGTATATCGTCGCCTTGTATGTCCTTCTCAACAAAGCCATCGTGCCGCTCGTGGTCGATGTCCTCGATTCCGAGATGTTCACCGGCGATCCCTCCCAGTCGGGGAAGGTGACGGAGGTCCATGACGACAGGACGGCGATGGCGTTGCTGCAGTGTAACCGTTTCGTCCGGGAAAAGTTCGACGAGGGCGTCGATCTGCGCTTCGCCACCGCCGGCTATCAGTCCTGGGACATCGGCTTCGGCCGGTTTCTGGTCAAGTCGTTCGTGGATGTGACCGAATCCGACGAGCCGACGGTGCGCAAGAACTATGTCTGCGAAATCCGGCACACCGGCGGAGATTTGAGCGACCAGGCCAACTGGGAGCTCAAGGGGTTGGCCTTGAACGACGTCGAGGTGGCCGCCGGTCCTTGAGAGGCGGGATTCATGGGACTTGACGAAAAGGCGCCCTCAGGGCGCCTTTTCGCATCACGCTTCGATCTGTTGGATTCCGTCCAGCAGCCAGACGGCGTTCGGTCGCCGGCCGGTGCGGACGAAGTGCCAGATTTCCTGGATTTCCGCAGGCGGATCCTCGCCTTCCTGGAGTTCGGCCGTGAACAGGACGGACGCTTCCTCCCCTCCTTCCGTGCGGCGGTAGTCCAGCAGCCGGGCATCCAGGGCCAGCACCCGGGTCGGGGGACCGCTGCCCTCGGTTTGCCACTGCTCTTTGATCTCCACGAACACTTCGTCGGTGGTCACGCCCCGGATTTCGGCGATTTCGCCGCGGTTCCAGGCTTCCTGCAGTCGCCGGAAGGTGTCTTTGGCCTGTTCCAGAAAACCGTCCAGGTCGAAATCGTCGGGAAGATCGACGAGATCGGCCGTCCGGCCCCGTTTCCCGAACAGGAGATCGGTGTCGAAGGGGCGTCCGGCGTCGAAGCCGGTTTCCTCTGGCGGTGGTGAGTAAGGGGAGGCGGTGGCGGGCTGTGGCCTCCGGCTCAGCAGCTTGAAGGCCGCGAACGCCAAGGCTCCGAAGACGAGAAAGTCGGCCAGGTTCAGATGTTCGAAAGCGCCGCCGAAGAGCAGCGAACCCAGCAGACCGCCGATCAACAGGGGGGCGAGCCATCCTAGCGGTCCGCCCCGCTGGCGCCAGGACTGGCGGGCTTTTTGATTTTGTTCGGTCGCCCGGGCTTTCCGTTGCAGGGCCTGCTGCCGCGTCGAACCGGGGCGCAGGGGTAACTGGGAGCGCTTGTAGGGGGTGCTGTAGATCGACCTCCCCCCGAAGGAACGCCCCCCGCCGAAGCGTTTGGCCTCGGCATCGGACCAGGAAACCAGGGCGACTGCCGTGGTCAATATCAGGGTGAGGAGGGTCAGGTTTCGTTTCGACATACGGGTTCCTTGGTTGGTGGACACAAACACGCAGATGTTCGGTATTCTCCTTGGACCGTCGCGGCGCAAGGGGGTTCTTCTATTCGCGCCGCCAGTGGCCGCTACGTCCGCCGCTTTTTTCCACCAGGCGGATGTGCCGCAGGGTCATGCCCCGGTCTATGCTTTTGCACATGTCGTAGATGGTCAGGAGGGCGATTTGGACCGCGGTCAGGGCTTCCATTTCCACCCCGGTCGGCGCCGTGGTCTCCACGACGGCCCGGCACTGGATGCGGCCGGCCTCCGGTTCGGCTTCGAAATCCACCGTGACCCGGGTGATGGGAATGGGATGGCACAGAGGGATCAGGTCGGCGGTACGTTTGCTCGCCATGATGCCGGCGATACGGGCGACACCGAGGACGTCGCCTTTCCGATGACCGCCCTCGAGGATCTGTTCCAGCGTCGCCCTCTGCATCTCGATGCAACCTTCGGCCACCGCCCGGCGCCGTGTGGCCGGTTTGTCGCCCACGTCGACCATGTGAGCCTGGCCCCGGGCATCGAAATGGGTGAATTTGGACATCTTCGCTCCCGATGTTTTAATGACTATCAGTGTATCGCAGTCGTGTAGACGAGGGGAAAGCCATGTCGATCCGTGTCCGTATGTTCGCCAGTCTGCGGGAACGCTGGCAGATCGACCAGGTGGAGCTGAAGCCGGACGGCATCGCTACCGTGGCGGACGTTTGGGAGACGCTCACCGGACAAGCCATGTCCGAGCGAATTCTGGCGGCGGTCAACATGGAGTACGCCCGCCCCGACACGCCGGTCCGGGAAGGCGACGAGGTGGCTTTTTTTCCGCCGGTGACGGGAGGGTGAGGCCATGGCGGTGAAATTGGTCGAGGGTTCCTTCGATCCCTGGCGCTGGTTGCTGGACCATCAGGAAACCCGGCTGTCCCCGGGCAGTTATGGTGCGACGGCCAGTTTCGTCGGCACCATGCGGGATTTCAACGATGGGGATCGGGTCGAGGAATTGTTCCTGGAGCATTATCCAGGCATGACCGAGCGGGAGCTGGAGAAGATCGTCGCCGAGGCCCGGGACCGATGGCGCTTTCTCGATGCCCTGGTGGTCCACCGGGTCGGGGAAATCCGGCCCGGTGATCCCATCGTCCTGGTGGCGGTGTGGTCGGCGCACCGCGGACCGGCCTTCGACGCCTGCCGCTGGATCATGGAGGCCCTGAAGCATCGGGCCCCTTTCTGGAAGAAGGAACGTTGCGCCGGCGGAAGCCGCTGGGTGGCGCGCAACACCGACGGTTACTAGAAATTGGGTTTCTCCTTGGCCTGCTCGTAGCGCCGCAGACTGTCCAGGATCTCTTGTTTGGCTTCTTCCGGGCCGAGCCAGCCTTCCACCTTGACCCACTTCCCCGGTTCCAGATCCTTGTAGTGTTCGAAGAAATGGGCGATCTGGGACAACTGGGCTTCCGGGATGTCGCGGAAGGAAGCGACGGCGCGATAGAGGGGCGTCAGTTTGTCGATCGGTACGGCCAGGACTTTGGCGTCCACCCCCGATTCGTCGGTCATCTGCAGCATGCCGATGGGGCGGCAGCGTACCACCGACCCGGAAATCAGCCGCCAGGGGGAAATGACCAGGACGTCCACCGGATCGCCGTCTTCGGACAGGGTGTGGGGAACGTAGCCGTAATTGCAGGGATACTGCATCGCCGTGCCCATGAAACGATCCACGAACAGGGCGCCGGTTTCCTTGTCGATTTCGTATTTGACCGGATCGCTGTAGGCTGGAATTTCGATGATCACGTTGATATCGTGGGGCACGTTGACCCCGGAGGACACTTGCATCAAAGCCACTTCCCGTCTCCTTCAAATCCATACCAAAACCGATCATTATGAATTATCGTGGCGACTTGCGCAAAATGCAGGCGGTATTGCAGCCGGACGGCAAGGTCAGCTACCGCCTGCCCTTGGGTGACGGGACCTCGGTGCCGCTCGATGGGTTGCTGGGGCGCAGCTTGACCCTCGCCTGGCAGGGGGAGATCCATTGCATCCATTGCGGGCGTAAGACCTCGAAGAGTTTCAATCAGGGCTATTGTTTTCCCTGCGTGCGCCGCTTGGCGCGCTGCGATACCTGTATCGTCAAGCCGGAATTGTGCCATTTTCATCAAGGCACCTGCCGCGAACCGGACTGGGCCCGGCGTCACTGTTTTCAGCCGCACGTCGTCTATCTGGCCAACGCTTCGGGCGTCAAGGTAGGGATCACCCGCCGCTCCCAGATCCCAACGCGCTGGCTCGATCAGGGTGCCACCCAGGCGCTGGCGATCCTCCAGGTGCCCGACCGCAGGCTGGCCGGTCTGGTGGAGGCGATTCTCAGGCAGTCGGTCAGCGACCGGACCCAGTGGCAGAGGATGCTCAGGGGGGAGGCGGAGCCGGTGGACCTGACGGCGTGGCGGGAGCGGCTCCTGGACGAGAAGCGTTCCCAGATCGAGGCGTTGGCGGAGGGCGAGGCGATTCGGCCGCTGGCGGCCGAACCGGTGACCATCCGCTATCCGGTGTTGCGCTATCCCGAGAAGGTCAAGGCCTGGAATTTCGACAAGACCGCCACCGTGACCGGGGTGCTGCAGGGGATCAAGGGCCAGTATCTGATTCTGGATACGGGGGTGCTCAACGTGCGCAAGTTCGCCGGCTACCGGGTGGCGCTGACGGTGTGACCGGGGGCCGGTTGCCGGTCGAGGCGACGGTAGCCGATGGCTTCGCTCAGGTGTTTCGGGCCGATGGCGTCGCTGTCGTCGAGGTCCGCGATGGTGCGGGCCACCTTGAGGATCCGATGCAGCGCCCGGTGGGACAGGCCCAGGCGATCGACGGCGCGGGCCAGCAGGGCCTCGCTCTGCCGGTCGAGGCCGCAATGACGTTCGATGTCCCGAACCCCCAGTCGGGCGTTGAGCCGGCCGCCGCGCCCCAGGGCCCGCTTGCGCGCCGCCGCCACCCGCTCACGCATTTGGGCGCTGGAGGCGGTCGGTGCCTGGGAAGTCAGCAGTTCGCCGGTGTGGCAGTTGACTTCGATGTGGATGTCGATGCGGTCGAGCAACGGTCCGGAGATACGACTCCGGTAGCGTTGGATCTGCGGGGGGGAGCAGCGGCACCGGCCGGCGGGGTCGCCGAGGTAGCCGCAGGGACAGGGGTTCATGGCGGCGATCAGTTGGAAACGGGCGGGAAACTCGGCCTTGCGCGCCGCCCGCGAGAGGACGATGCGGCCGGTTTCCAAAGGCTCCCGCAGGACTTCGAGCACCTTGCGGTTGAATTCCGGCAGTTCGTCGAGAAACAGGACGCCGTGATGGGCCAGGGAAATTTCCCCGGGCCGCAGATGAGCGCCGCCACCGCCCACCATGGCGGGCGCGGAGGCAGTGTGATGGGGGGCGCGGAACGGGGGAAGGCGCCAGCGGGAAGGGTCGAAGGGCTGACCGCCGACCGAGGCGATGGCGGCCGTTTCCAGCGCCTCGTCTTCGTCGAGGAGCGGTAGGATGGTCGGCAGGCGTTCGGCCAGCATGGACTTGCCCGAGCCCGGCGGCCCGATCATCAACAGGTTGTGGCCGCCCGCCGCCGCCACTTCCAGGGCGCGTTTGGCCTGATAGTGGCCGCGGACTTCGGCATAGTCGCGGTCGTCGGTGCCGGGGGCGGTCGTGTCCGGCGCCTGGGGCGTGGGCAGGGGTTTGCTGCCTTCCAGATGGGCGCAGACCGCCAGCAGGTGGTCGGCTCCCAGGACGGTCAGCCCTTTCACCAGCGCGGCTTCGGCGGCGTTGCCGCCGGGAAGAATCAAACGACGGGCGTTGCGGTGACATCCCAGAGCGGCGGGCAGGGCGCCGCGAACCGGTCGTAACTCGCCGCCCAGGGAGAGTTCGCCCAGGAATTCATACGCCGCCAGCGGTTCGTTCGGGATCTGCCCGGAAGCGGCCAGGATTCCGAGGGCGATCGCCAGATCGAAACGCCCGCCTTCCTTGGGCAGATCCGCCGGCGCCAGATTGACGGTGATGCGGCGGGTCGGGTATTCGAAACCACAGTTGGCCAGGGCGGCGCGGACCCGGTCCTTGCTTTCCCGGACCGCCGTTTCCGGGAGACCGACGATGGTGAGGGAGGGCAGGCCGTTGGCCAGGTGGACCTCGACGCAGACTTCGGGGGCGTCGATGCCGTCCTGTCCCCGGCTGTAGACCCGGGCCAGACCGCTAGTCATGCCCTTGCAGTCGCCGCTCCAGTTCCTCGATCTGGGCCTCGAGTCTCTCCAGTTTTTCCCGGGTGCGCCGGAGGAGGGCGGCCTGGACGTCGAATTCCTCCCGGCTGACCAGGTTCATCTGGGAGAAGGCGCTTTGGAGAATGGCGCGAAAATTCTTTTCCATGTCCTGGCGTAGGTGGTGAAGGGCCGGTGGTAGAGCATTGCCGAGCCGCTGCACCAGATCGTCGAGCTGTTTCGGGTCGAACATCGGTTTGCCTGTCGGATTGAATCGTACTTCAAGCATAGCGAATCCGGGCGGGGCGGCCAAATTGTCTTTTGCCCCGTTTTGGGGCATAGTTGTCTTTTTTTGGGGCGTTCGAGTCTCACAGAACCGCTATCGCGAAGGAGCCAGTCCGATGAAACTGATCACCGCAATCATCAAGCCGTTCAAGCTGGACGATGTCCGGGAAGCTCTGTCCGACCTCGGCATCGCCGGTATGACGGTGACGGAAGTGAAGGGTTACGGCCGCCAGAAGGGACATACCGAACTGTATCGCGGCGCGGAATACGTGGTCGACTTTCTTCCCAAGGCCAAGGTCGAAGTGGCGGTCGCCGATGACATGGTGGATCGGGTCGTCGAGGCCGTCGCCGATGCGGCTCGCACGGGCAAGATCGGCGACGGCAAGATCTTCGTCACCACTTTGGAGCAGGTGGTTCGCATCCGCACCGGGGAAACCGGTCCCGAAGCGCTTTGAGGATGTGGCGATGACAAAGAATAACAAGCTATTGTTGGGGGGAACGGTCGCTTTGCCGGTGACGGCATGGGCCGGCGACTTCAACGGTGCCGACACGGCCTGGGTTCTGACGGCGACGGCATTGGTGCTCTTCATGACCCTGCCGGGGTTGGCGCTGTTTTACGGGGGGTTGGTGCGGACCAAGAACGTGCTGTCGATTCTGGCCCAGTGTTTCGCCATCGCCGCCCTGGTGTCGCTGTTGTGGTTCGTCGCCGGCTACAGCCTCGCCTTCAGCGACGGAGGGCGGTTGAACCCCTTCATCGGCGGCCTTTCCAAGGCTTTCGCCCGCGGCATCGAGCCGGCGTCCCTGTCCGGCACCGTTCCCGAGATCGTCTTCCTGGCCTTCCAGATGACCTTCGCCATCATCACACCGGCGCTCATCGTGGGCGGTTTTGCCGAACGGATGCGCTTTGCGGCGGTGCTCTGGTTCAGTGCCTTGTGGCTGCTGCTGGTCTATGTGCCGGTCTGTCATTGGGTCTGGGGCGGCGGCTGGCTAGCGGACCTGGGCGTCATGGATTTCGCCGGCGGCATCGTTG
>JALSGR010000208.1 GCA_026982635.1 Methylothermaceae bacterium
TTGCGCACTTCGATGGTCATGAGGTCGCCTCCTCGGTTCATTGCCCTCGACGGCACTATTATGCCCTTCAAAGTGATCCCCATCACCTCACTCATCAGCCCAATCCGGAGCGGGTCGTTCGCCGGAAACGAAGCGACAACCGGCAAGGCAGGCCAAAAATAGATGGGGGATTTGCAGGGAATGCCGACGAGAATACGTACAAGTTCTTTAAGAAATCGTTACAATTTCAATTAGAAATCGTTACAATTTCAGTCAGAAAATCGAAAATATGGACTATGGAATCCTCCCTTCCCCCAAGCAAAGGCCCTAGAATCGCCGTCTATTCCCACGACACCTTCGGCTTGGGCAACGCCCGGCGGATGCTGGCGGTGTGCGAAGCGCTGTTGGCGGCGATTCCGGAGTCGTCGATCCTGCTGCTGAGCGGCTCCCCCGTCATCCACCGCCTCCACCTGCCCCGAAAACGCTTCGATTACATAAAGCTGCCCGCGCTTCAGCGCACCCATTCGGACAGTTACGAGGTCCGTTCCCTCGGCATCACTCTGGCCGCCACTCTGACCATGCGATCCCAAATGATCGCCTCCGCTCTGTCGGCGTTCCATCCGGATCTGGTCCTGGTGGACAAAAAGCCCGGCGGTATCGAAAACGAATTGCTTCCCGCCCTGCAGACCACCGAGAACTGCCGTTGGGTCCTACTGTTGCGTGACATACTCGACGATCCGGAAAAGACCCGCAGGACCTGGCACCGGCAGGGTTATTTCCGCCTGATCGCCCGGCATTACGAACGGGTTCTGGTGATGGGCACCCCCGAGATATTCGACATGCGACGGGAATACGCGATTCCGGACACGGTGGCCCACAAGTACGAATATTGCGGCTATCTGTACAAACCATCGCGGAAACCGCCTCCCCTGGAGAAGGACACCGGACCGCCCACGGTGCTGGTGACGCCCGGCGGCGGCCAGGATGGTTTTCCCCTGCTCGACGCCTATCTGGAAGGACTGTCCCGGGTTCCGGGCGGTCGCTGGCGGAGCCGGATCGTGACCGGTCCCGAATTGCCCCCCGTCAAACAGCAGCTGTTGATGGAAAAAGCCTCACGGCTCGAAGGACACGAAGTGACGATCGATACGTTCTCTCCCGACATTCCCGCGCTCATCGCCGTCAGCGATCTGGTGGTCGCCATGGGAGGATACAACACCTTGTGCGAAATCGTCTCCCAGGAAAAACAGGCCATCATCGTCCCACGGACGCATCCTACCCGGGAACAATGGTTGCGTGCGGAACGCTTCGCCCGCCAAGGACTCGTTCACTGCCTCGATCCGAAGGAGCTGACCCCGGCGCGCTTGATGAAGCGGGTGAGCGCCATTCTGAACGGCACCTTGTCCACCGCCGTGAAAGCTCCGCTGGATTTGAACGGATTGCCCCGGTTGACGGCACGGATTCGCTCGTTGTTGTCCATTCCCGCCGAGGCTCACCCGCTACGCTTGCGGTGTGACTCGTAACCCTGCCGCATCCCACCCGTCCATGCGCCTCTGGATTCGCATGATGTGGTTGTTTTGCCTTTCGTGCCTGGTTCAGGAAACGCCTGCCGTCACTTTGAAAGGGCAGCGGCTCAAGTTCATCGGCTACTGGGACGGCGAGCGGATCGTCGTTCACCGGGTCAAGCTTCGCTACGATCAAACGGATCCGAGGCGCGGTCGGATCACCGGATCCGTATCCCGCCTGGACCGGAAAAACCGATGGTTGTGGATCGGACCGATCGCCATCCACTGGCGGGAGAAAACCCGGTTCCGGCGGCTGTCGGACAGGGAGCTGGCGCCAGGAACCGTTCTGAAGGTACGGGTCAAGGTGTCCCACGACGGCACGATCCTCGCCCGATCCATCGAGCGGGTCTCCCAGGCGACGGCCACCGATGCCATCGTCGTCGAAGGAGTGGTCACGCATGAGTCACCGCTCGACGAAGAATACAATCTCCTGGTCGTCCTCGGCCTGCCCCTCAAAGTACCGGACCGGCTGACCAATCCCGCCCTGCGTCTCATCCGTCGCCAGGACGACGCCCGGCCGGAAGACCAGTTTCGGATTTCCGTGCTGGGGCGCCCCTTGATCATCGGGGGAGAAGTCGGCGTCACTCCCCGCTTCGAAAAAGACTTCAAACTCGACCCCGACAGGGAGGACGATCGTCTCCGGGTGGGCTACCAATTCCAGTTGGAGTTGTTCTACGCATTTTCCAAAAATCTCCTCCTGTTCCTGGAAGGGCTGGGCGGCGGACGCCTGGAAGCTTATCACGAAGGCGGTCGGGACAAGACCGTCGAACGCCGTTTGCGTCGGGGAGAAACTTGGCTCTTCTGGGGCGACGTCTTCGATAGCGGAATCAGCCTACAGATCGGCCGCCAGCGTTTCCAGGACCGTCGCGAATGGTGGTGGGACGCCAACCTGGACGCCGTACGTCTCTATTACACCCGCCCTTTCTTCCAGTTTCAGGCCGCCCTCGCCCATGAAGCCTTCGTCCGCGGCACCGACGAAGACGAAATCGTTCCCACCGAGGACGACGTCCTCCGCATTCTTTCCCAGACTCACTGGGAATGGCACCGCCAACATCGCCTATCTCTGTTCTTCCTTCACCATCTGGATTACTCCGAAACCGGCGAGCCGGGCCGCGAGATACGGGACTCGGACCTGGACCGCCGCGATGCCCGTTTGACCTGGGGTGGAATCCGGGCCACTGGAATGTGGCACCTGGGCAAGCGCCACCTGCCGCTGGAATACTGGATCGACACCGCCGTCGTCGGAGGCCGGGAGATCCGGGTCTTCTTCGAGGACACCGACCGGGACGACCGCAAACGGATAGAACGTATCGAGCGCCGCTCCCTTACCGGCGTCGCGTTGGACACGGGCTTGATCCTGGAAACCTCCTTGCCCCTCCATCCCACTTTCACCGTCGCCTACGCCTTCGGATCCCCCCAATTCCGCCAGACCGGGCTTCAGGACAACAACGTCCGCTTCCGGGGGGTGGACCGTTTTCGCCTGTACGGGGAACTGTTGCGTCCCGAGCTCAGCAACCTCCACATTCTGACCGCCTCGATCGGATTGCCGCTCCTCCAAAGCAGCTCGGTGGAAATATTGTTCCATCAATACTACCAGGTCGATCCGGAACCGGCCTTGGTCAACGCCCGCCTGCGCGCCGAACCGGACGGCAAACACCGCGATCTCGGCCAGGAAATGGACGTAATCTTCGGTATCGAAGAATGGAAACATCTGGAGCTGGAATGGGTGTTCGGGATATTCCGTGCCGGAAGCGCATTCGGCGCACGCCAGGGACGCATCGCCTGGAACACGATCTTCAAACTCAATTACAACTTTTGACGACGGCTCCATGAAAATCGGCTACGTGCTCAAACGCTTCCCACGCTTTTCCGAAACCTTCGTACTCAATGAAATCCTGGCGCTGGAACGCCTGGGAGTGACGGTCGAAGTCTTCTCCCTCATGCCCCCGCCGCAAGAGCCCCGGCACGAAACGTTCGCCACTCTCCGCGCACCGGTCTTCTATCTTCCCAAGAGCGGTGTGGTGGAGAAATATCGCATTTTCCAGGGTGACGCCCAGGCGGCCCGAAGCCTTCCCGAAGTCCTCGATCCGGCGGTCCCCCTGTCGGCCTGGTTTCCGGGAAAGCAACCCCGGGAAGCCGCCCACCTCACCCTGCAGGCGGCCGGGGTGGCCATGCTGGCCAGCGCTCGAGGCATCGAGCACCTACACGCCCATTTCGCCAGCAACGCCACCACGGCGGCCCTCCTGGCAGCGCGCCTCGCCGGCATCGGTTATTCCTTCACCGCCCACGCCCGGGACATTTTCCATACCTACGTCGATCCCGCGACCGACGACGCCCTGCGGTATCGAAAGATCGCCGAGGCCGATTTCGTCGTCACCGTCTCCGAATACAATCGCACCCACCTGTTGCGGATCACCGGTGGACGCTACGGCGACAAGATCCACCGCATCTACAACGGCGTCGATCTGCGCCGTTTCCGACCTGCCCGACGATCCGAGCATCACCCTCACCGTTTCGTCGCCGTGGGACGCTTGGTGGAGAAGAAAGGATTCCGTTATCTGGTGGAAGCGTGCCACCACTTGCAACGAAGCGGCCTGAATTACCAATGCCTGATCGTCGGGGACGGTCCTGAACGAGAGGCCCTCTCGCACCGCATCGGGGAACTGGCGTTGACGGACCGGGTCCAGTTGCTCGGTTCCCGATCCCAGGCGGCCTTGCGGGAAATCCTGGCCGATGGCGGAACCATGGTGCTGCCCGCCGTGATCGGCACCAGCGGCGACCGGGATGGGCTGCCCACCGTACTGTTGGAGGCGATGGCGATGGCCCTGCCGGTGATCTCGACCCGGGTCGCCGGGATACCAGAAATCGTCGTCGACGGCGAAACGGGGCGACTGGTGCCGGAAAAGGATCCCCGGCTCTTGGCAGAGGCCATGGCGGAAATGCTGCGCGACCCCGAACGGGCTCGTACATGGGGGGAGCAGGGCCGGAAACGGGCGGAGGCCCTTTTCGATCTGGATCGCAACGTCTCCCGACTCTACCGGTACTTCGAAAAAGCCGTTGCGCAACGCCGCAAGGAGCAAACGTCATGAGAATCGCCTACGTGGTCGCCGATCATGGCATCCCTGTCTTCGGCACTAAAGGCGCCTCCATCCACGTTCGGGAAATGGTCAACGCGTTCGCGGCGCTCGGCCACCGGGTCACCCTGGTGGTGGCCCGCCGCGGCGAAGCGGATGCGGCGGTCGAGGCGGAAATCGTGAAGGTCCGACCGCCACCGCTTTCCACCACCGAAGGGGACAAAACAGTCAGGAAAGAAAAGACCAGCATGGCGGTGGATGAGGAAATCCTTCGCACCCTGAGCCGGCTGCATGAGGCGGAACCCTTCGATCTCGTCTATGAACGTTACACCCTATTCGGGACTGCATCGGTCCGTTTTCAGAAACGTTTCGGCGTACCGGCGGTGCTCGAGGTCAACGCCCCCTTGGTTCAGGAACAAAGCCGGTTCCGCAAACTGCACCACCGCGCCGAAGCCGAAGCGAACGAAGAATACATGTTCCGGCAGGCCGCTTTGGTGGTGACGGTCTCCGATGCAGTGAAGGACTATGTCATCCGGCGCGGCGCCGAACCGGCACGGGTGCGCACGCTCCCCAACGCGGTCGACCCCAAACGGTTCCATCCACGTGTGGAACCGATCCCGGCGCCATGGACCGGAAAGGGACCGGTGATCGGTTTCTCGGGCAGCCTCAAACCGTGGCACGGCCTGGAACATCTGCTGGAGGCATTCCGCATTCTCGCCATGGATCTGCCCGACGCCCGCCTCGTGATCATCGGTGACGGCCCCATGAAGCCCTGGATCGAGGGCTACGTCCATGGCGCCGAACTCAAGGATCGGGTATGGATCACCGGCTGGGTTTCCCACGACACCCTACCGCGGATCCTCAAAACCCTTGACATGGCGGCAGCACCCTATCCCCCCATGGACGACTTCTACTTCTCTCCCATGAAACTCTTCGAATACCTGGCCCTGGGTATTCCCGTGGTAGCCAGCGCCATCGGTCAGCTCGACGCCCTTCTGGTCGAAGGGCGAAACGCTCTGCTCGTTCCGCCGGGAGATTCGGCTGCCCTGGCCGCAGCGCTGAAACGACTGGCAAACGACCCGGACCTGCGAGGACGCCTGTCGGCGGCCGCCGCCGACTCGATGCAGCACCGCACCTGGTACGACAACGCCCGCAAGGTACTCGAATGGATCCCGTCCCATCCATGAAGAAAACCAACCGAAACCGGCGGCCGGCCCGGCTGGTTCCCGTTTTCCGCTACTTCCTGCCGTGGTTGAAACCCTATCGGAACACGCTGCTCTGGGCCGCACTCTGCATGCTCGGCGCCACTCTGATGGAGCTGTTACGGCCCTGGCCCATCAAACTAGTCTTCGACGGCATCCTGATACCACACCCGGAAACCCGAGCATTCCTGCACACCCTTTTTCCACCGCTGGAACGTCAGGAAATCCTGCTGGGATTCGTGGCCCTCTCCATCCTGGCGATCGCCGTGTTCACGGGGATCTTCGGTTTTTGGCAATCCTATCTGACTTCACGGGTCGGCCAGCAGATCGTGGCGGACATCCGCCAACGGCTCTATCGACACATCCACAGCCTTTCCCACTCGTTCCACGACGAAAACGCGCTGGGAGACCTCATCGCCCGCCTCACCGGCGACATCCGTATGATGCGGGAATTGCTGGTGACCTCGGTCATCTATTTGAGCGACCGTCTGCTGACGCTGACCGGTATGTTGTTGATCATGGCGTGGATGGACTGGAAACTGACCCTGACCGCCCTGTTGGTGGTGCCTCTGCTGGGCGTCACGGTGTTCCATTTCAATCGGGAGATCAAAACCGCCGCTCGCAAACAGCGGCGCCGGGAAAGCGAGATTACGAGCGCCATGACCGATCGCCTGTCGGCGATCACCCTGGTGCAGGCTTACGCCCGGGAAGCCTACGAACAGGAGCGCTTCTCCCGGCAGAATCACCGCAGTATGGAAGCGGGCCTGCGCGCCACCCGTCTGGAAGCCCACATGAATCGTCTCGTGCAGGTGATCCTGGCCGTGGGAACCGCCGCCGTGCTGTGGTTCGGGGTGATACGTGTCCAAACGGGCGAGATCACTCCCGGCGATCTTCTGGTGTTCACCGCCTACCTGAAGGGGCTGTACCGCCCGATTCGCCGCCTCGCTTCCCTCACCGGCCGGATCGCCAAAGCGGCCGTGTGCGCCGAACGCATCATCGCCATCTTCGAAACCCGTCCCGAAATCCGGGATCGACCCGATGCCCAAGACGCCCCCCCCTTCCGCGGGGAGATCACCTTCGATCGGGTCGATTTCGGTTATCGTCCAGGGCGCCTGATCCTCGATCGGGCGTCCTTCACCGTGGCTCCCGGCGAAACGGTGGCGCTGCTCGGCCCCAGCGGGGCGGGAAAATCCACCATCGCCAAACTGCTGCTGCGTTTCTATCAGCCTCTGCGGGGATCCATCCGGATCGACGGTGTCGATGTGGAACGCTTCACGTTGGCCTCTCTCCGCAATCAGATCGCCGTGGTATTGCAGGACACGTTCCTGTTCAACACCTCGATCCGGGAAAACATCGGCTACGGACGTCTGGACGCGACGCCGGAAGAGATCGTCGAAGCCGCCAAGGCAGCCTGCGCCCATGACTTCATCACCCGCCTCCCCGACGGCTATGACACCATCGTCAGCGAACGGGGCGCCAGTCTCTCCGGAGGACAACGCCAACGTATCGCCGTGGCCCGGGCCTTGATCCGCAACGCCCCCATCGTGATCCTCGACGAACCCATGACCGGCCTGGACGTGGAACATCGGCGCCTTCTCAAAACCGCCCTGCGGAATCTGACCGAGAAGCGAACCTGCCTGGTGATCGCCCACGACTGGGAAACGATCGAAAATGCCGACCGCTTCCTGTTTCTGAATCAGGGCAAGATCCGGGAAATCGATCGTAACGAAGCGCGTCGCCTCGTTCTGGGCGACCGTTCCACCCCAACCCGTCTCACGGCCTGAAACCATGGCGCTCGACGATCCAAACTGGGACGACTCGCTGTCGGAACACTGGGTTCCCCTGGCACCTCTCTTCGACACCCGCCTGTTGATCCAGCACTTGCGGCGCGACTGGCGTCTGTTGCAACGCACGGACACGATCCTGAAGGAGTGCGAACTCCTCCGGGTCCACCCTCGTCCCGAGGGCGGGATCTTTCACTACGTCGTACGTCTGGAAAGATCGGGAAGCGAAACCCGGCGGGAACTGTTCGGCGAATGGGTCGGCACCGAAGCGATCAGCCGCTGCCGGGAACTCCGCTGGAAACTGGCGAAAAAACGCCGGAAACAAATCCCCCGTGACGAGCGGGCGGAGGAATCCGTCTTCTGCCTGCCGGAATTGGGCGTGGTCATGCGCCAGGCAGGTCTGGACGAACGCCTTCCCGGCCTGCGACTGATCCACGACATCCCCGCCTTGCGCCTCCACCTGGCTTCGGAGGGTCTTGCGGCAGAGGCGCAAGACGTTCAAGTAGAGCTGCTCGGACACCGTCCAGGTAAACGTTGCATCGTCAGAATCCATCTCGATCGCCAAGCGTCGATCATCGTCAAATTGTACAAACAGCGGAGCGACAAGGCCGGGCGGGTCCACGCCCTGACAGCCTCCCTATGGAAAGAGGGATTCGACGAAGCGGCGGCGATCCGCATCCCTCGCCCCCTCGGCCACTACGAACCCTGGCGGATGGTGGTGATGGAAGACGTCGCTCTGCCGCCACTGATCGAGGCACTGGAACGCCACGATGCATCCCCTTACGCCAGCGTGGGCGAGGCTCTGGCCAAGTTGCACCGCCACGTCGCCCCACCCGTCGCCGCTCCCCACACCGCCGCCCACGAGATCGCTCTGATCCGGCGCAACGTCACTCTGACCGCCGACGCCTTTCCCGCCCTGGCTCATCCCCTCGCCCGCTGTCTGGAACAGGCGGTGAGCGCCCTGGCGGACGATCCGGGCGCCCCTACCGTCCTCGCCCACCGCGACTTTTACGAAAAACAGCTCTTTTATGATCGGGGTCGGGTGGTCCTTATCGATTTCGACACCACCTGTTTCGCCGAACCTGCGGTCGACCTGGGAAATTTCCTCGCCCACCTGACGCTCCGGCGCCTCCAGGGCATGGCAATCCCGGAAACGGCGGAAACCCGGTTCCTTCAGGGGTACAGGGTGAAGGACCGCCATCTGATGCGGCGCATCGACGCCTATCGACGCGCCACGCTGCTGCGCCTGGCCTGTCTCTACGCCTTCCGCCCCGCCTGGCGGCGATTGATCGGCCCCCTGCTGCGATTCAGCCAAAGGGAATGAGCGGCACCGACCAATGCCCCTCTCCAAGCTCCCGAGCGGCATTCACGATCCGACCGACCTGCCGCGATGTGGCCGAACCGTTCTCCCACAGCTTCAGCCCCCGGCGCAAGAGCGCGGCCGCTCCGTACAGGGCGATCCCCCGAGAAGAGGGTACACGTCCCGCCAACTTGGCGTAACAGGGTACGACGTGACGGCACAATCGCCTAAAGCCCCGGAGCGGGCTGTCGCGCCAGTCCGGTAAAGACGTCGCCAGGTGTGCGACGAAATTCCCTAGATCGAACTCCGCCGGCCCCAATCCCACATCCTCCAGATCGAGCAACCAGGGGATATCCCCCTCCGCATCGAACAGCAACTGCCCCACATGGTAATCCCCATGGACCAGAACCGGTTCCAACGGGAGGTCGTCGAGCGCCGCCGCCAACGCCGCCGCCGTCTCCCAGACGTTACGGCGCAACGTCTGGGGGAATGAACCACGCTGAAGGCGAGGCGTGATCCGCCGCCAGGGATCCAGCCTATCGAGGCCGACGCCCCCCGGCGGCGGAATTCGGTGGAGCATCGCCAGCACGGCGATCATCCGGACGAAAGGCCCGGCCGCAGGGTCGAGACGACCGTCCCTCGCCAGCCGTTCCCGTCCCGTCAGCCCCTCGATCCATGGAAAGACCAACACATGCCGTTCCGCGTCGAAGGCGACCGACGGCGTCCGCAGCTTCCAGGCCCGCAAATACCCAGTCAGAGACACCAGACGTCTGGCCTGCGCCGGCGAGGAAATCGGTTTAAGGGCAAAGGCGCCGGATCTCCGAAGCCGCAAGCTCACGTCACAAAAGATTCAGAATCGCCTCTGCAGCGCGGGCGGCTCCGGAAGGAGGCAACCGGACCGGAGGACGGCGCCGCCGCAGGGACAAGGTGGTCTTCATGTCCGCTACGATCTCCCGGTGTCGGGACGGCTCGTAGCACCACCCCAGCCGGGGCCCCCAACGGCGGGCTCTGGCCGTCTGGTCGTCGAACGTGCGCGGTATGGGCATCAAAAGCGCCGGCGTATCGCAGAGAGCCAGTTCGAGCACCGAATTGTATCCGACGGTGCTGACGACCAGATCGCTGCGCTGGAACCAGCGATTCAGCGACGCTCCCGGGCGAATCACCCGGTCGATACCGGCGCTGGACAAGGGGGAAGCGCGCGGCCCCAGAGCCTGCACCACCGTCATGGGCACGGCGGCCTGGCGCAGATCGGTCAACAACCGCTCCAAATTCCGCGCCAGGTTCGCTTGCGTTTCCCCCGTTCCGCCACCGCCCGTGGCGATGAGTACCACGGCCTCCTCCGTTCCCGCCGAAAACGGTAGGATTTCGGTCCCCATCACCGGCCGGCGGAAAATCCATCCTACCGCCGTCATTCGATGAGCGCCGACGAGCGTCGGCCCTGGAAACCACTCATCCTCGGGATTGGGAAGCAGTACCAGATCCCAGAGACGTCCTTCTTCCAAACGGAAACAATCGAGCATTTCCGGGCGAGTCTCCCGGAGGATCAGACATAATCGGCTCCCGATTCGATGGAGCCCCGGCAGAATGGCCGTATCCACGACGCAACAGCGATGGGGAACGGTACGCAGTCGGTGGGCCATTTCCTGACGGGGCAATCGTTCCATGATGCGATACAAAGCCTTTTCATCCTCCGATAGAGCCGCCGCCCCGCCATTGGTGAACAATGCAATTCCGATACCCGGACGAAGCCGGTGGAGTTCCTGGGCGATATTGGTGAGTCGGCGCACGTGCCCCAAGCCGGACTTGCTGGTGGCGCAAAAGACAATATCGAACCCTGAGCGCCTCCCCGGCAACGGCACGCTCACTGCGTCACCTCCTCGGTCGCTTGCGGGGTGTAGGCCAGGTTCGGCGCCAGCCATTTTTCCGCCTCGGCCACGGTCCAGCCCTTGCGGCGGGCATAGTCTTCCACCTGGTCGCGGCCGATCCTGCCGACGTTGAAATAGACGGCCCCCGGGTGGGCGAAATACCAGCCGCTCACCGCCGCCGTGGGCACCATGGCGAAACTCTCGGTGAGCTGGAGTCCGGCGTTGGCCTCGGCGTCGATGAGGTCGAACAGGGTACGTTTTTCGGTGTGGTCCGGGCAGGCGGGATAACCGGGCGCCGGACGGATGCCGCGGTATTTTTCCGCGATCAGCTCCTCGTTGGTAAGCTTCTCGTCCGGGGCGTAACCCCAGAATTCCCGACGCACCCGCTGGTGCAGGTGCTCGGCGAAGGCTTCGGCGAGACGATCAGCCAGGGCTTTGAGCAGAATGGCGTGATAGTCGTCGTGATCGGCCTCGAAGCGGGCGACGTGCTCGTCGATGCCGATGCCGGCGTTGACCGCGAACGCCCCGATCCAGTCGTCCACGCCGGCCTCCTCGGGGGCGACGAAATCGGCCAGGCAATAGTTGGGCTGCCCCTCGGGCTTGGCGTGCTGCTGGCGCAGGTGGTGGAGGACCACCTCGCCGCCGCCGGCCCGAACGACGATGTCGTCGCCGCGGCTGTTGGCCGGGAACAGCCCCAGCACCGCCCGCGCCCGGAGCCATTTTTCCGCCACGATCCGTTGCAGCATCCGGCGGGCGTCGGCGAGCAACTTGCGGGCCTCGGCGCCGACGACTTCGTCGTCGAGAATCCTGGGGTAGCTGCCGGCCAGCTCCCAGGCGTGGAAGAACGGGGTCCAGTCGATGTAGTCCACCAGGACTTCCAGGGGGTAGTCGTCGAGGACGTGGATTCCCGGCTGTCGGGGAGCCGGCGGACGGTAGTCCCGCCAGCCGCCGTCGAAGCGGTTGCGGCGCGCCGCGGCGATTGGCAGCAGGCGGGTGCGGTCCTGCTTGCGGGCGTGGCGTTCGCGCACCTGCTCGTATTCGGCCTCGAGGCGGCGGAGGTAAGGCTCCCGCAGCTCGTCGCTGAGCAGGCTGCCGGCGACCCCCACCGCCCGTGAGGCGTCGGTGACGTACACCACCGGCCCGGAATAGTGGGGATCGATCTTGACCGCGGTGTGGACCCGGGAGGTGGTGGCGCCGCCGATCAACAGGGGAATGTCGAAGCCCTGACGCTCCATCTCCTTGGCCACGTGGACCATCTCGTCCAGGGAGGGGGTGATGAGGCCGGACAGGCCGACGATGTCCACCTTCTCCTCGCGGGCCTTGTGCAGGATCTGCTCGGCGGGCACCATGACCCCGAGATCGATCACTTCGAAGCCGTTGCACTGGAGCACCACGCCGACGATGTTCTTGCCGATGTCGTGGACGTCGCCCTTGACCGTGGCCAGGAGAATGCGACCGGCGGTCTCCCCCTCCTTGCGTTCGGCCTCCAGGTAGGGGAACAGGTAGGCCACCGCTTTCTTCATCACCCGGGCGGACTTGACCACCTGGGGCAGGAACATCTTGCCGGCCCCGAACAGGTCGCCGACCACGTTCATCCCCGCCATCAGCGGCCCCTCGATCACCGCCAGGGGGCTGCCGAGCTGGCGGTAGGCCTCCTCGGTATCCTCCTCGATGTGGTCGGTGATCCCCTTGACCAGCGCGTGCTCGAGGCGCTTTTCCACCGGCCAGGCGCGCCACGCCTCGTCCTCGCGGTCCTGGGACGCCCCCTCGCCGCGGTACTTCTCCGCCATCTCCAACAGGCGCTCGTCGGCGTCTTCGCGTCGGCACAGGATCACGTCCTCGATGGCCTCGCGCAGGTCCCGGGGCACCTCCTCGTAGATGCCCAGCTGACCGGCGTTGACGATGCCCATGTCGAGACCGGCGCGGATGGCGTGATAGAGGAACACCGCGTGGATGGCCTCGCGCACGTAGTCGTTGC
>JALSGR010000209.1 GCA_026982635.1 Methylothermaceae bacterium
CGCAGATCCCCCTTGACCAGGGTGATGTCGGCGCTTTCCATGGCGATGTCGGTGCCGGTGCCCATGGCGATGCCCACGTCGGCCCGTGCCAGGGCCGGAGCGTCGTTGATGCCGTCGCCGGCCATGGCGACGATGTGGCCCTCCTGCTGCAGCCGTTCGACGATGCCGGTCTTGTCCTCGGGCAGGACCTCGGCGTAGAAGCGTTCGATGCCGAGGCGGCGGGCGACGATTTCGGCGGTGGCGCGGCTGTCGCCGGTGGCCATGACCACCTCGATTCCTTCGTGGCGAAGGATTTCCAGCGCCTCGGGCGTGGTCGCCTTGACCGGATCGGTCACGCCCAGCAGACCGGCGGGCCGGCTGTCGATGGCCACCAAGAGCACGGTTTGGCCTTCGGCCCGCCATTTTGCCGCTGCCGCCAGCAACCGCCCCGGTTCGATGCCGTGTTCCTCGAGTAGGCGGCGGTTGCCCACCAGCACGCGGTGTCCGGCGATCGTGCCCGTGACCCCGCGGCCGGTGAGGGATTGGAAGTCGGTTACCGTCTCCAGAGGTAAACCCTTTTCCTGAGCCGCTCTCACCACCGCCCGGGCCAGGGGATGCTCGCTGACCTGCTCCAGACTAGCGGTCAGCCGCAGCAGACGGTCTTCGTCGCCGTCCAGAGCCAGAACGCCGACCAGGCGAGGGCGGCCCTCGGTCAGGGTGCCGGTCTTGTCCACCACCACCGTGTCCACCTTTTCCATCGTTTCCAGGGCCTGGGCGTCCTTGACCAGAATGCCTTCCAAAGCGCCGCGGCCGACCCCCACCATGATCGACATGGGAGTGGCCAGTCCCAGGGCGCAGGGGCAGGCGATGATCAATACCGCCACCGCGTTGACGACCGCATGGGCCAGGCGTGGTTCCGGACCCCACAGATTCCAGGCGATGAAGGTCAGCACCGCCACCCCGATGACGATGGGGACGAACCAGGCGGACACCCGATCGACGAGGCGCTGGATCGGCGCCCGGCTGCGCTGGGCCTCCTGGACCTGACGGACGATGCGCGACAGCAGGGTGTCGGCGCCGACCTTCTCGGCCCGGATCAGCAGCCGGCCGGTACCGTTGACGGTACCGCCCACCACCTTGTCGCCGGGACGTTTCTCCACCGGCATGGGTTCTCCGGTGAGCATGGATTCGTCCACGCTGCTGTGCCCCTCGACGACCACGCCGTCCACTGGGATCTTCTCTCCCGGCCGGACCTGGAGGATATCGCCGACTTGAACCTGATCGAGGGGAACGTCGATCACCGAGCCGTGGCTTTCCTCCACGCGGTGGGCGACGGGCGGCGCCAATTCCAGCAGCATGCGGATGGCGGCACTGGTCTGGCTGCGGGCCCTCAGTTCCAGCACCTGGCCCAGGAGTACCAGCACGGTGATGGCGGTGGCCGCCTCGAAATAGACCGGCACCAGTCCTTCCGGCGTGCGCAAGGTGGCCGGAAACAGCTCCGGCAGCAGCACCGCCGCCGTGCTGTAGCCCCAAGCCACTCCGATCCCCAGGGCGATCAGGGTGAACATGTTGAGGCGGCGCTGCACCACCGAGGCCCAGCCGCGCACGAAGAAAGGCCAGCCGGCCCACCACACCACCGGCGTGGCCAGGAACAGTTCCAGCCACTGGAGCCGGCGGCCGGCGAGAAATTGCGGTAACGTCTGGGGTGCCAGGTCGTGGAGCATGGCCAGGATCACCACCGGCAGTCCCAGAAGGAGGCCGATGCGGAAACGCCGCGACATGTCGGCCAACTCCGGGTTTTCCGTTTCCGCCGCCCCCTTCACCGGCCGCGGCTCCAGGGCCATGCCGCAGAT
>JALSGR010000210.1 GCA_026982635.1 Methylothermaceae bacterium
TGGTGGCGCCGGTGAAGGCGCCCTTGCGGTGGCCGAACAGTTCCGATTCGGCCAACGATTCCGGCAGGGCGGCACAGTTGATGGTGATGAATGGCCGGTCGGCACGGGGACTGGCCTGCTGGATGGCATTGGCCAGTTCCTCCTTGCCGGTGCCGGTTTCACCGGAGATCAGCACCGTCACGTCGGTGGCCGCGACCATCTTGGCGGCACGCAGCAGGGCCTCGAAATTGGGTGCTTGGCCGATCAGCGTTTTGAACTTCTCCATCAGGTCCACCCCATTTCTTTTAATTTGTTGCATAACCCATGGGTTTAATTCCGGGAAGGCGGACAACAGGGCCAGGAAGATCATCACGATGCCGGCAAAATGGCGAAACCGCCGCATCCTGGCCAATCGGGTCATCCAGCTCGTCATTATACCGACCCCCATGACCGCCGGCAAAGTTCCCAGCCCGAATGCGATCATGGTCAAGGCGCCCCGATCCGGCCCCCCGGCGGTGGCCGCCAGGGCCAGGGCGGTATAAACCAGGCCGCAGGGGAGCCAGCCCCAGATCATGCCGAACAGAAACGCCTGGGAGAGATTGGTGACCGGAATGATCTTGCGGCCGTAGGGTTCGATGTGGCGCCACAAGCGGCCGCCCAGGCGTTCGAGGTAGGCGAAGCGGGGAAACCAACCGCCGATGTAAAGTCCGCCGCCGGCCATGATCACCGCGGCGGCGATCTGGAGTATCCGATAGCCCCGTCCGTTGCCGAAAGGCAGGTCGAGGACGTAGCGCAGGCTGCCGGCGATCAGCCCGGCCGTCGCGTAGCTGAAGATCCGCCCCAGGTTGTAGCTGAAGACGAAAGGAGTGAGGCGGCGTTTGCGTTCCCGGATCTGCCGGCTGAGGCTCAGGGTCAGGGTGCCGATGATGGAGCCGCACATGCCCAGGCAGTGAAAACTGCTCAGCAGCCCCATCAAGAAAGCGACCAAGTAAATGGGATCGAGATCGTGCCAGAGGTTCATGGGGGGAAACATACCATAAAAGTGGTTTAGGCCCGGGGTGTCGCTATCTGTGGATTCGTCTTTCCGCTCCCCTGGCGGCGATGATCAGCGGCGGAGGCGTCGATTAGTATCGATGAGAAGCAATGTGTCATATGCCGCACTTATTGTGGCATATGACACATCTAGTGGGGGCGGGCAAGCATGTCTGTAACGATAATGCCTCAATTATCAACAGGTTGTTATTGTGGCCCGATCGGTGCATGGAAAGGTTGGTTGACATGAACAAACTTTGTCGAGGTGCTTGTTGATGAAGAAACGAGAATCCATCCGATGGGTGCCTGGCGTGCTCGCGGCCGCCGTGGCCGTCCAATGTCCGATGGCGTGGGCGGAATACGAGGAGCTGCCTACGTTGACCGTCGAAGGCGAGGTGATGGCGCCGGGGTCTTTCTCCATCCAGCCGGGGACGGTGGGGACTCTGGATGCCGCCGACCTGCTCAAGCAGGTGCCGGGGGGCAACGTCAACCGCAACGGGCCGCTGACCGGCATCGCTCAATTCCGTGGCTTCTACGGTGACCGGGTGGCGGTGCGCGTCGACGGCATGGCTCTCAAGAACGCCGGGCCCAACGCCATGGACTCGCGTATGAGCGCGATTCCTTCCGCCTTGATTCAATCGATCAAGGTCTATCGAGGGGTGACCCCGGTATCCGTCGACCTGGAGACGATGGGCGGGGCCGTGATCGCCAAGAGTCGCCAGGTGGAATTCGGCGAGAGCGAGCAGTGGACGCCGCAGTTGTTCGCCACCGCCGGATGGAGCAGCGTCAACGACGGTGTCTTCGGCGGCGGCCTGGTCGGGGTCGCCAACCGGAACTATCGGTTCGGTTTTCTGGCCTCCCATGAAGACGGGGACAATTACCGCTACAACGATACCGACAACGTCAAATACACCAACTACGATCGCCAGACCTACCAGGCCCAGTTCGGCCTGCAGCGACAGGGATATACCTTCAACGCGGCCTATAGCCACAAATACACCGGCGACAGCGGCACGCCTTCGCTACCGATGGACATCCGCTGGATCCGCACCGATACCGTCAACGCCGACTATAGCTGGCAGCTGAGCGACACGGTTTCCCTGAAGACGGCGATGTTCTTCCAGGACGCCGACCACGAGATGACCAACTACCATCGCCGCAATCCGCCCGCCGATCCGGCCCGCTGGCGGCAAAGCAACACCGACGTGGTCGCCGGGGGGTACAAGGCGGCGTTGGTCTGGAGCGGGGTGATGGGCGGTGAACTGGAAGTGGGTGTCGATGGGGATCTGGCGACCCACAACGCCTCCGTCACCAACCCCAACAATGCCGCTTTCTTCGTTCGTCTCTACAACGACATCAACCGTAATCGCTACGGTGGTTATCTGGAATGGCGCGGCGAGCCGGTGGATCGCCTCCACGTCAACGCCGGTGTCCGCTATCGTTATACCTACATGGATGCCGGCAAAGTCGACGGCACGCCGGCGATCATGGGCCAGATGAACCCGATGATGGCGGCGGGAACCATCCTGCGTGACCGTTTCAACGCCGCCGACCGGCGTCAGGATCAGCACGACGTCGATATCGCCCTCGATTTCAACTATCGTCTGAGCGACAACCTCAACCTGGCCTTGGGGTTGGCGCGCAAGACCCATGTGCCCACCTATCAGCAACGTTATACCTGGTTGCCGATGGAATCCACCGGCGGTTTGGCCGACGGCCGGGTTTACATCGGCAATATCGGTCTCGACAGCGAAAAGTCCTATGAAGTGGTGGCCGGCTTCGACCTGAATTTGCCGCAGTTGGGCAGTGTGGTGCACGACGTCTATCTGGAGCCCCGGGCTTTCTACCGCTACGTCAACGACTATATTCAAGGTCAAGCGGTCGATCCCGCCGATCTCGGCCTGACGGCGATGCAGTGGAACATGTTTCTCAACATGATGCTGCCCAACGGCTGTCCCAACAATCCGAGCGGCGACAAGACCCGGTGCGCGTTGCGTTGGACCAACGTGGACGCCCAGCTCTACGGGGTCGACATCCAGGGGGGAATGGCCCTGGGCGAGCACTTGCGCGTGGATGGCATCATGACCTACACCCGCGGGGAAAAGCTCAGCGGCAAGGACGACAACCTCTACCGCATCGCGCCCCTCAACGGTAGGGTTCGTTTGACCTACTCGATCCTGGACTTCGCCTTCTCTACCGAGTACGTCGGCGCCCTGCGCCAGGACAAGGTGGCCGATTACAACGACGAGCGCAAGACCTCCGACTGGAGCGTGGTCAACGTCCGTTTCCAGTATCAGCCCTCGTACAAATACGTCCAGGGCCTGAAGCTGGCGGTGGGGCTCGACAACATTTTCGACAACCGCTACGCCGACCACGTCAACGGTATCAACCGGGTTCGGGAAAGCCGGGTCGGAATCGGCAATCGGGTCCCCAATCCGGGTCGGAACGTCTACGTCACCATGAGTTATACCTTCTAACCTGCCAAAGCACTGGCATATCCTCCGTGGGCGCGTCTTCGGACGCGCTTTTTTTATTCCCCGAACAGGGTGGCGATCTGGCGTTGGATGGCGTAGGCCGCCGCCCTGGGGTCGGCGGCGTTGCGGATGGGACGGCCGACGACGATGTGGTCGCTGCCGTTGACGAAGGCTTGGGCCACGGTGACCACCCGTTTCTGGTCCTGGGAAGCGCTGCCTTCGGGGCGGACGCCGGGCGTGACGATCAACGGAGCGGCGCCGATGGCCTCCCGAATCAGGCCGGCTTCCAGGCCGGAAGCGATCACCCCGTCGAGACCGGCGTCCAGGGCTTGGCGGGTCCGTTTGAGGACCAGGGCCTGCAAGTCTCCCTGATAGCCGAGGTCCTCCAGTGCTTTTTCGTCCATACTGGTGAGAACGGTGACCGCGAGAATTTTCAGATCTCCCTCCCGACCGCGGGCGGCGGCCTCCATGATGGCCCGGTCGCCGTGGACGGTGGCGAACGTCACCGGATGGCGGCTCAAGGCCCTGACCGCCCGTTCGACGGTGGCCGGAATGTCGTAGAACTTGAGATCGGCGAAGATTTTCTTGTCTCGGGCCGTGAGCCACTCGATCAGGTCGAAGTAGTCACCGGCCATGAACAGTTCCAGACCGATCTTATAGAATGTCACCGCATCGTCCAGCGTTTCCACCAATCGCTTGGCTTCGGCGTGACTAGGCACGTCCAGGGCGACGATGAGACGGTCCTTGACCGGAATCGGTTCTTGGGACAGAGACATGGACTGTAACCTCGATTCAGGGAAAACCCCATGATACAGGATTCGGGTCCCAAGGCAGGAGGCGTCCGTCACAGGGCAAAGGTGTCGAGGTGTTTGACGTTCTGATTCGGATGTTTCTGCTGATCCTGTGCGGTGCGGGCTGGCGTCTGTTGCGCCCGGCCGGTCTGGAAGCCGATCGGACGCGCCGGGTCTTGACGGCGGTGGTGTACTACCTGTTCCTGCCGGCCCTGATCCTGAAGTTGATGAGCCGCGCCGAATTGGGCGGCGAATCGTTGCGGATCGCCCTGTTCGGTTTCGCTGTCATGGGATTGGGGGGGATGATCGCTGCCGCCTACGTGTTCGGGCGCCGCTTGCCACCGCCTCAGGCGGGGGCGGTCTGGCTGGCGGTGACTTTCCCCAACGTCACGTTTCTGGGCCTGCCGGTGTTGCTGGAAACTTTTGGTGACTGGGCCGCTCTGTTGGTGATTCAGTTGGATCTGTTTTCCTTCACGCCTGCGGTTCTGAGCGTGGGGGTCGCCGTCGCCCGGACTTTGGGTCGCAAGAACGAGGGCCGTCCGGTCAACGCCTTGCTTCGGGTGCCGCCTTTGTGGGCGGCCATCGTGGCCGTCGGTGTGAACCTCGCCGGCTGGCACTGGCCGGCATGGCTGTCCAACCTGTTCGACCTGCTCGCCCAGGGCGTCACCCTCCTGATGTTGCTGTCGCTGGGATTGGCGCTGGAATGGCCGGGGGAAGGGCGGCGGCTGTGGTCCCACGTGCTGCCGGTGGTCGTTCTGCGGCTGCTGCTGATCCCCCTGGCGGCCACCTGGCTGGTGGGATGGTTGGGTTTCACCGGTATCAAGGCGGCGGCGCTGGCGATGGAGGCGGGCATGCCGAGCATGCTTTTCGGTATCGTGCTGTGTGACCGCTTCGGTCTGGACAGCCGCCTTTACGCTCTCCTGGTCACCGTGACCACCCTGCTGGCGGTCGTCACCCTGCCGCTGTGGTATGCCTGGCAAGGTGCTGGCATCCCCTGGCCCGGTGCAAGATAATAGGGCTATTTAGAAACGAACGTAAGGGAGGAAATCCATGGGGTTCATGCAAGGCAAGCGGGCGCTGATCGTCGGACTGGCCAGCAATCGTTCCATCGCCTGGGGGATCGCCCAGGCCATGCATCGGGAAGGTGCCCAACTGGCCTTCACCTACCAGAACGACAAGCTCAAGGACCGGGTGGAGAAGCTGGCGGCCCAGTGCGATTCCGATCTGACGGTCGCCTGCGACGTCAGTGACGACGAGCAGATCCAAGGCGTATTCGACTATCTGGGGCGGCACTGGGACGGGCTGGACGTTCTGGTGCATTCGGTCGCCTATGCGCCTCGTCGCGCCCTGGAGGGGGACTATCTGGAATCGGTGGACCGGGAAGCGTTTCAGATCGCCCACGACATCAGCTCCTACAGCTTCGCCGCGCTGGCCAAGGCGGCAAGACCCATGCTGCGCTCCGGCGGTGCGTTGCTGACCCTCAGTTACTTGGGGGCCGAACGGGTGATTCCCAACTACAACGTCATGGGCGTGGCCAAGGCCAGTCTGGAAGCCAACGTTCGCTACATGGCCGCTTCCCTGGGACCCCAGGGAATTCGGGTCAACGCCATCTCCGCCGGTCCCATCCGGACCCTGGCGGCTTCCGGGATCAGCAATTTCCGGGAAATGCTCGGCAAGGCGGAAGGGGCCGCCCCCTTGCGCCGCAACGTCACCATCGAGGAGGTGGGTAACGCGGCGGCCTTCCTGTGCTCCGATTTGGCCTCCGGCATCACCGGGGAAGTGGTCTACGTCGATGCTGGATACAACATCATCGGTCTGGCGTTCGAGATCTGAACCATTGGCGGGGCAATCCCCGATCGACCAGCGCTTCGAAGCGGGACAGCGGCATCGGTCTGCCGAACAGGTACCCCTGTCCTTCGTCGCAGCCGAAGCGACGCAGCAGTTCCAGTTGTCGGTGCGTTTCGATGCCTTCGGCCAGGGTGGACAAATGTAGGCTGTGGCCCAGTTGCACGATCCCCTGGATGATGGCGTGGCTGTCGGGATCCTGGACCATGGGTTGCACGAAGGAGCGGTCGATCTTGAGGGTGTCCAGGGGAAAACGGCGCAGATGGCTCAAGGAGGAGAAGCCGGTGCCGAAGTCGTCCAGGGCCAGTCTGATCCCGAGCGCCCGCAGTCGTCGCAATACCTGCACGGTGTGGTCGATGTCGAGCATGGCGGCCGATTCGGTCAGTTCCAGCTCCAGTAGATCCGGATCGACCGGGTATTCCTGTAGCAATTGCTGCAACAGTTGCGGTAACTGCTGTTGGTGGAACTGATAGGCGGAAATGTTGACCGCCAACCGGAGCCGGGGATATCCGGCTTTTTGCCAGCGTTGCAGTTGCCTCAGGGCCTGTTTCAGCAGCCATTCGGTGATGGGGCCGATGAGGCCGGCTTCTTCCGCCAGGGGAATGAAGTCCTGGGGCGGAAGGAGGTTGTGTTTGGGATGATGCCAGCGCAGGGTGATCTCCGCGCCGCACAGGTGCCCGTCGGACAAGCGTACCTGGGGTTGAAAGTACAGTTCCAATTCGTCGTGCTCGATGGCGTGGCGCAGGTAGCCTTCCAGGGCCAGGGGTTGGGGGATCGCCGGTTCGAATCCCGGCCGATAACGGCACCAGCGATTGCCGCCCCGGCGTTTGGCCTCTTGCAGGGCGAGATCGGCGGCCCGCATCAGCTGCATGACGTCGTGACCGTCCCGGGGATGGACTCCCAGACCGATGCTGACGGAAACGCAGAATTCCCGTCGGTTCAGGTAGAGGGGTCGATGGAAGGCTTCCAGCAGCAGACGGGCGATCCGTTCCCCCGATTCGACGCCGGGAATGAGGAGGGCGAAGGTGTCGGCCTCGAAGTGGTATAGCTGTCCCGGGATTCCGCCAGCTTCCAGCCGCCGCTGCAGGCGCCGCGCTACTTCCAGAAGCAATTGGTCACAGCAGAGATAGCCGAGACTGGCGATGAACAGGCGGAAGCGGTCGACGTTGATGAGGAACAGGGCGACCGGCTCGGCGGGATGGGTTTTCAGCACCTGCTGAAGCCGACGGTGCAACCGGTGGCGGTTGGGTAACCGGGTGATCGGGTCGTGACCGGCCTGCCAGTCGAGCGAGCGGATGATCACCAGTGTCAGGCCGGAACGGGCCAGGGTGGCGATGAGGAGACCCGCCAACGTGGTTTTCAGGAAAGCCGACAGGCCGTCGGTGATGAGGGGAGCGAGCAGGGCCAGGACGATGAGTCCATCCAGCGCTGCCATCAGAAGTGCCAGCGTTTTCAGGGTGAAACGGGGCGCCATGGTTACGTCCTTGTCAGGGTCGATGAGGCTATTGTAGCCTTGCCTTGCCCCGGCGCGGCGAAAAACCGCCCTCCTTCAGGGGGTGGGACGGCTGTCCCAACTTTGGGGAAAGGCTCGGTTTTCCGGCGTCGTGATCGAGGATCGCTACTAAACTGTTAATGACCGGCCGAATCTGCGCGAATAGGCCGTCTGTCTTGGAAATCCCAAGCTGGGATTGAACGAGGAAATTGGGCCGCCTCACCGCCGGGGCGCTACAACGGCTATGACCTGGCATTGAATCTGCGACGGTGACCGTTACCGAAGATCTCTATGTCCGCGTGCGGCGCCTCATTCCATTGCATTTGTTACCGCAGGTGGAATGCCGGCGGTTGTGCGAGGGGTTGGAGGTCGAGGAAGCAGGCAAGGACGAGATTCTGTTTCGCGAGGGGGAAGTCCCGAGTCACTGGTTCTATCTGTTGGACGGCCGGGTCGCTCTGGAAAGCGGGGGAATCCTCATGGAGGAGGTGACGGGAAATAGCGATGGCGCCCGTTTCCCTCTGGCCCATCAGGTGCCATACAACGTCACCGCCAGAGCCTTGACGCCTTTGCGGTACATTCGTATCGACCATAATCAGTTGAGAGCCATGGAAAATCATCGAGACAGCACTGCTACGGCGGTGCCCACGACCGATGCCGACTCCCAAGATTGGCTTACCCGTCTGTTGAAACTTCCCGTCTTTCAGCAGCTTCCGGCCAGCAATCTGCAAAAGATCCTCAGCAGTCTGGAGGCGGTGGAAATGCCGGCCGGCGCCCGGGTCATCGAACAGGGGGAGGCTGCCGAGTGTTTGTACATCGTCCGTTCCGGCACGTGTCTGGTGAGTCGCCAGCCGCGCCCCAACGCCAAGGAAATCAAGCTGGGAGAGTTGCATCCCGGGGACATGTTCGGGGAAGACGCCCTGTTGTCCGGTCAGCCCCGCGCCGTCAACGTCACCATGACGGCCGAAGGGGTGCTGCTGCGGTTGCGGCGGGAGGCGTTTCTGGAGTGGCTGGCCGAACCGGTGCTCACCCGCATCAGTTTCGAATCCGCCTACCGGGAGGTGGGACAGGATTCGATTTGGCTGGACGTGCGGGACCCGGATGCCTTTCACTCGTTCCATATTGAAGGCAGTCAGAACATTCCCTTTTTCTCCTTGCGAATGCAACTGGGGACTCTGAGCCGCCAGCGGCGTTACATCACCGTTTGCCAGAACGGCAAACTCGGCTCCGCCGCGGCGTTTCTCCTGCTCCGCTACGGCTTCGAGGCCGTGGTCCTGGAGGGGGGGCTAGAAAGCGTGCCGCGCAAGTGTCTGGCGGGCGTGGAGGAATCGGATTCTCCCGAGGACGACCCGCTGGCTCCCCATCCTGCCGTGGAAGGAGAATCCAGCGGCGTTTCGGCATCGTCACGGACCGATTTGGAAGACCTGCTTCGGGAAAACCGACGGTTGCAGGATCAGTTGGCCGAACTGCGTCGGGAAAGGCGGTCGTTGATCGAGCGGCTCGAGGCGCTTGCCGATCGGGAGTCCGAAGAGTCGGAGGAACGCCAGGCCCTGGAAGAGGAGCTCCAGACCATGCGCCAGCGGGTTGCCGAATTGGAGGAGCGGATCCGTCAATACCAGGAGGCGATCGACGAGCGCAGCGCCGACGAGATCGTGCAGGCGCTTCAGGCGGAATTGCAGATGGTCCGCGACCAGGCCGACAGCGACATTGCCAGGATGCGTCGGCAAATCGAGCGGCTGAAGCGAAAATATCAACGGGTCGATCAGGAAGCGGAAGTTGCGGATCCGGCGCCGCTGCTCGATCGGCTGGAGGCCGTCGATCCAGAGCAGCTGCCTTTGCATTCGCCTCCCGAGAACGCGGAAGCGACGGGTTGGAAACGATCGCTCATGAACGCGGTGCTGTGGTTCCTGGTGGGATGGCTGGCGAGCCTAGCGTTGTTGGGGATCGCAGTCCAGACGGACAGTGGGAAAAGGCGATTGGCCGATTGGATTCAGTTGACGCCGGAAAGCTCCGCGGTCACGGCCGCCGAAAGGCGGAACAGCGAGCCTCCGCCCGAACCCCCGCCACCGCGAAATCCCGTGACGTCGGATGCCTTCGACGCCGGAACGGAAGCGGAGTTGTTCGCCCAGTGAAAACCCGCGGTCGGGCCGCGGGTTTCACGACTTATTTGATCTTTGCCTCCCGGAACAGCACGTGTTTCCGGACCACCGGATCGTATTTCTTCAATTCCAGCTTTTCCGGCGTGGTGCGTTTGTTCTTCGTGGTGGTGTAGTAATAACCGGTGCCGGCGGTGGAAACCAGCTTGATCTTTTCCCGCATGATGCCGTCTCCTTAACTTCAGACCTTGATACCGCGTTGACGCATTTCGGCGAGCACGGCGTCGATGCCCTTCTTGTCGATGATGCGCATTCCCTGACTGGAGACCCGCAGTTTCACCCAGCGGTTTTCACTTTCCACCCAAAACCGATGATAATGAAGGTTGGGCAGAAAACGGCGCTTGGTGCGGTTCTTCGCATGGGAGACGTTGTTGCCGCTCATGGGGCGCTTTCCGGTGACTTGACAGACTCTGGACATGTTCCAAACCCCGAATACCCAGTGAATTGAAGCCGTTAATTCTAGCGCAAATGCAGGCGGCAAGGCAAAACAGGAGGGATCACCTTCGGCCGCAGGGGGCCACGAAAGCAAATTGGTGAGCGCAAGTGGTACCATTGGCCATCATGATCCAGATTGACCGGCAGGAGCGATGCGTTCAGAGATTCGTCTGGGGATTTTGATGGACCCCATCGGTGGCATCGATATTCGGAAGGACAGCAGCTTCGCCATGCTGCTGGAAGCCCAGGACAGGGGTTGGGCGCTGCATTACATGGAAATGGGCGACCTTTACCTGCGCGACGGGCGCACTTTCGCCCGGATGCGGCGTTTGGAGGTGATGCGTGATCCACAGTGCTGGTACCGCTTCGAAGGAGAAACGGATGCGCCGCTCGACAGCCTGGACGTGATTCTGATGCGCAAGGATCCGCCTTTCGATCAGGAGTACATCTATGCCACCTATCTGCTCGAATGCGCGGAGCAGCGGGGTACGCTGGTGGTCAATCGGCCCCAGAGCCTCAGGGATGCCAACGAGAAACTGTTCACCGCCTGGTTTCCCCAGTGTTGCGCCCCCACCCTGGTGGCCCGGGAGCCGGAGCGTTTTCGCCGCTTTCTCGAGGAGCAGGGGCGAATCATCCTCAAGCCCCTGGACGGGATGGGCGGGGCGTCGATCTTCTATCTCCATCCCGAGGATTCCAACGTCAGTGTCATTCTGGAAACCATGACGGCGCGCGGTCGCCGTTTCGTGATGGCCCAGCGCTACTTGCCGGAAATCGCCGAAGGGGACAAGCGCATTCTGTTGATCAACGGCGAACCGGTGCCTTATGCTTTGGCGCGGATCCCGGCGCCGGGTGAAATCCGCGGCAATTTGGCCGCAGGCGGGCGCGCCGAGGGACGCCCGTTGTCTTCCCGGGATCGTTGGATTTGTGCCCAGGTCGGCCCGGAATTGCGCCGGCGCGGGCTGATCTTCGCCGGTATCGACGTGATCGGCGACTATCTCACCGAGATCAACGTCACCAGCCCGACCTGTATTCAGGAATTGGACAAACTGTTCGGACTGAACATCAGTGCCCAGCTCATGAACGAGATCGAAGCGCTGCTTCACCGATGACCATGTTTCGGGAATCCTTCGGCAGCCCCGCGGACCGGCTGTTGGTGGCCGTGCTGGCGGCGGCGGTGTTCCACGCGCTGCTGATCTTCGGCGTTCGTTTCCATCTGCCCCGGCCTGCGCCGGCCAAACCCGCCCTCGACATCGAATTGATGATGCAACCGGAGCGGGAGAGGCCAGAAAAGGCCGATTACCGGGCGGTCCATGATAGCCGGGGCGGGGGCCCCCGCAAGGCGAGACCGAGACCGTTGCCGAAAACCCCGCCCTCCGGCCGTCCCCGCGCTGCCTCAGGACAGCCGCAACCCCGGCAGGAGAAGCCGGTGCTGACGGCGGAACGGGCCGAGGCGGCGGTGGCCGCGAAACCGAATCCGCCGGAAGATCGCCCCCGCCTGAATCCCGGGGTTCTGGCGCGGCAGATCGCGCAGCTTGGCCGGACCACCAAGCGGCCGTTGCTGTTCGGCAGTGAACGGGTGACGCCGATACACCGGATCCGCGCCCACAAGTACGTCGCGGCGGCCTATGAGCGCGCCTGGCAGGACAAGGTGGAGCGGATCGGCAATCTGAACTATCCGGACGAGGCCCGCCGCAAAGGGATGTCGGGCCGCCTGCTCATGAGCGTATGGGTCGCCAGGGACGGCACGGTCAAGAAGATCAAGATCCACCGTTCTTCCGGCCATAAGGTATTGGATGCCGCGGCGATACGCATCGTCCGGTTGGCGGCCCCGTTCGCTCCCTTCCCCAAGGAATTGGCGGCCGAAACCGACATTCTGGTCATCACCCGGACCTGGAACTTTTATAATGATTCAGGCTTGGCCATGGGGCGTTGAGGGTTCGAAATTCGATGCAGCAAGATACGATTCATTGTCTGACCGGGCAATTTCTCATCGCCATGCCCACCCTAGCGGATCCAAACTTTTCCCAGACGGTGACCTACATCTGCCAGCACAGCGAGGAGGGGGCGCTGGGAATCGTCATTTCCAGGCCGATGGATATGGTGCTGGGGGAAATCCTGGCTTCGATGAAGATCGAGATCGCCCGGCGGGAGGTCGCTGAAATCCCGGTCTATTTCGGTGGGCCGGTGCAGCCGGAGCGGGGTTTCGTGCTCCACTCCCCTCTGGGGGAATGGCAGGGTACGTTGGCCGTCGACGAGGATATCGGTTTGACCACTTCCAGGGACGTTCTCGAAGCTATCGCCGCCGGGGAAGGGCCGGAGAAATTCCTCGTCGCCCTGGGTTATGCCGGATGGGGCAGGGGGCAACTGGAGCAGGAGATGATGGACAACGCCTGGCTCAACGTGCCCGCCGACCCGGAAATCCTGTTCGATCTACCCCCGTCCCGGCGCTGGAAAGCGGCCGCCTCCC
>JALSGR010000211.1 GCA_026982635.1 Methylothermaceae bacterium
GTTCTTTTCGTCGCGGCCCACTTTACTAGTGCGACGGATCGGAAGTGTCGCCCCGGTTCCACGAACCGGGGGCGCCGAGGTCGTCGAGGCGCCCCATCCCCTCGGCTGTGTCCACAAGATCCGCCAGTGAGCCGGTGAACGGCGTCTGGTCCCATCGTCCGGCGTGGTGACGCAGGTCGAGACGCCACATGCCCGGCGCGAGGAGCGTGAGCCTGGCCTCAGGATCTGGGTCGGCGGGGGGCCCACTGGCGATCGTGAGAGACTTCCCACGCTTCGTCACGTGGAGGTGCATCAGCTTACGTTCGGCGAGGATCGCCCGCAACGCGCGAGCCTCCCGCTCCATGTCGATGGCCATATCTCACCCAACGTCGGCCGGGTCGATCAAGCGGCCAACTTCGCCTCTTCTAGCGGATACCCACGGAACGTCCAGTCGTACGGCTTTCGCTCACGCCGATTCCAGTGGTCGATGTACCCGATGACCTCCGTCTCAAGCTCCTCTACGGAGTCGAAGCTGCTGTACCGCAGGACGCGCCTTTGGACGCGGGCGAAGAACAGCTCGACCTGGTTGACCCAGGAGGCGTGTAGCGGCGTGTAGTGAAAGTGGAAGCGATTGCCGTGGCGCTCGTTGAACTCGGTCCATCGCTTGTCGGGGCCGTCGTAATGGATGTTGAGGTTGTCCCATATGATGTGGATCACGACCTTCGGATAGTGCTTGGCGAGCTTCTCCATGAAACGCAGGAGATCCTCGGCCTTGCGCGTCTTGGATACCTCGGAAAACACGTGCCCCGTCCGGGTGTTGAACGCCGCAAATAGCGTGCAGGTCCCGTTCCGCTTGTACTCGTATTCGTACCGACCAGCCCTGCCGAGTCCTGCCCACTTCGTAGGGTTCTTTCGGCTTAACGCCTGCATCCCTGTCTTCTCGTCCACACACAGCACCACCGCTCTTTGGGGCGGGGCGAGGTATAGACCGCAGATGTGCGTAACCTTCGCGCGAAACTCCGGGTCCTGACTATGCATCCAGCCCTGCACCCGATGGGGGCGTAGGTCCGCGTCACCGAGGATGCGGATCACGCTGGTCCGGCTGATCTCCACATCAGGGTGCTCAGCCCGATAGGCCGCGTGCAAGGTGTCGAAGGTCCAGACCTTCCGAAACGGGATCCCGTACAACTTCGGCCTGCTACACGCCATCGCGACCAATTCGCACCGGGTCACATCGCTGATCCGCCGGGGCCGACCCGGGCGATGCCTGTCGCGAAGCCCCTTCAGACCGCGAGCCAAGAACCGATCCCGCCAGAATCGCACCGTCTTCCGATCAACGCCCAGCCGGTCGGCCACGGCTGACACGCTGGGATCGTGCGCCAGCATACGGATCATTCGGGCCCGTAGAGCCACGTCCGCCTCCCCTCGCTTCGTCCGCTCCAGCCGACGGAGCCGCTTCATCATCCATGGTGCGAGCGGACCGACCGGGGTTGGCGCCGGACCTCGCCGAATGCGCATGTCATCACCTCCATCTGGAGGATCAACACGCACTCGGCATCGTCAACTGGGGAGACACATGGGGATCGTCGCACTAGGGCTTCCTCGATCTGCTCCGCGAACGCTGTCACCATGACGCTGCGCTTGGTGAACACGAGGTCCGCGACACGAACGCACGCCTGACCAAGTCCAACAACCCCTGTGACGATCTCGCTGATATCTTCGATCGGACGAACGAGCTGTCCACCTGCTTGTTCCACCTCATACAGCCGGATGACATCTTCGACGAAGCGCTGGCGCTTCTTAGACAGCCATGGTTTGATCTGTACGTCCATCAACCACGCCATC
>JALSGR010000212.1 GCA_026982635.1 Methylothermaceae bacterium
TGGCCGAGACGCTGAGGAATCTGTTCGAGCGGTTACTGGGCGCGTGAACGAGGCGCTCCTTCCGAGCGGCTTTCCCGATTACCGGGATCTGGTGTTGCTGCGCCAGAATCATCCGGCCTGGCGCCTGCTGGCCGCCGACCACGCCCCCTTGGTGCTGGCCTTCCTCCACGCCGCCTTCGTCGCCCCCAACCGCCGCGCCCTGCCACGGGAAACCTTGGTTTCCCTGCTGGAGGACCAGTTGTTCGAGCTGCGCCAGCAGCTTGGCGAGGATGCCTTTCCCAAAGCGGCCACCGCCTATCTGGACGACTGGGCCGGGGACGAACGCGGCTGGCTGCGCAAGTATTATCCCGAGGGCAGCGACGAGCCCCACTTCGACCTGACCCCAGCGGCGGTCCAGGCGCTGGAGTGGGTCGGCAGCCTGCAGAAGCGCGAGTTCGTCGGCACCGAATCGCGTCTGATGCTGGTGTTCGAGCTACTGCGGCAGATGGCCGAGGGCAGCGAGACCGATCCCAAGGTGCGTATCGCCGAGCTGGAACGCAAACGGGCGGAAATCGATGCCGAGATCGAACGCATCCGCGCCGGCGAGCTGGAACTGATGGACCCGGTCCGGTTGCGGGACCGCTTCCTGCAGATGCAGGACACCGCCCGCCGCCTGCTGGCGGATTTCCGCGCCGTGGAACAGAACTTCCGCGATCTGGACCGCCGGGTGCGCGAGCGTATCGCCACCTGGGATCAGGGCAAGGGCGCCCTGCTGGAGGAGGTGTTCGGTCACACCGACGCCATCGCCGATTCCGACGAGGGGCGCAGCTTCCGGGCCTTTTGGGACTTCCTCATGGACCCGCGCCGCCAGGAGGAGCTGACCGGCCTGCTGGAGAAGATCCTCGATCTGGAGCCGATCCGCCGGCTCCGGCCCGACCGCCGACTGCGGCGCATCCATTACGACTGGCTCGAGGCCGGTGAGGCCACCCAGCGGACCGTCGCCCGCCTGTCGGAGCAATTGCGCCGCTGGCTCGACGACCAGACCTGGTTGGAGAACCGCCGCATCATGGCGCTGTTGCGCGAGATCGAGCACCACGCCCTGGCGGTGCGCGACGCCCCCCCCGGCGCGCCCGATTTCATGACCGTGGATGCCCCCGCCCCGGCCATCGAGCTGGTGATGGAGCGTCCCCTGTTCCAGCCCGCCTGCCGTCCCCGCCTGGAGGAACAGGTGGTGCTGGAGGGGGAGGCCGAGGACCTGGACGCCGCCCTGTTCGAGCAGCGCTTCGTGGATCGGGTCGAGCTGGAAGCCCGCATCCGTCGCCTACTCCAGGCCCGGTCCCAGGTTTCCCTGGCGCAAGTGGTGTCCGAACGTCCCTTGCGCCAGGGGTTGGCGGAGCTGTTGGCCTACCTGGAACTGGCTGAAGCCGACCCCAAGGCGGTGGTGGACGACGAGCGCCGCGAGACCATCGTCTGGACCGACGAGGCAGGCAGCGGCCGCAGAGCCTCGGTGCCTCTGATTCTGTTCTGCCGCTGAGGTCCTGGCGAAAGCTCCTCTCCCATTGTTTCCCTCCCTGGCCCTCCTCCGTTGGAGGGTAGGGTGGGGGGAAGAACCGCGCCATGATGGCCCTGACCGTCCGGGCCAACGCCGCCAACCTTGGAGGCAAAACGCTAGAGGAGCAGCGCCGGAACCGAGAAATGCCGGGCCGCTTTTGCCACGACTTCATCGGCGGTCACCAATTCGGCTTCTGCAAGCGCTGCGGCCGCCAAGTGCAAAGCATCCAAGGTTCGCAAGGCTGTCTTTTGGGTACACAACCAGTCCCGGGCCAGATGAAAATGTTCCCGA
>JALSGR010000213.1 GCA_026982635.1 Methylothermaceae bacterium
CCATTCCCCGGGCGCCAACGACAACGGCAGCGGGGTCGCCGCCCTGCTGGAGATCGCCCGGACACTGCGGGACTTCCACCCCCGCCGGACCTTGCGTCTGGTGGCTTTCGTCAACGAGGAGGCCCCCTTCTACCGCACGGGGGAAATGGGCAGCCAGGTCTACGCCCGGCGGGCCCGGGCCCACGGCGACGACATCGTCGCCATGCTGTCGCTGGAAACCATCGGCTACTACAGCGACGCGCCGGGAAGTCAGCGTTTCCCCAATCCGGTCTATGCCTGGTTCTATCCCGATACCGGCAATTTCGTCGCCTTCGTCTCCAATCTGGCTTCCTGGCGCCTGCTCCGTCGCTGTCTGCACCATTTCCGCCGCCTTTCGGAATTTCCCGCCCAGGGGGTGGCCGCCCCCGGTTCGCTGACCGGCATCGGCTGGTCCGATCACGCCAGCTTCTGGGACCAAGGCTACCGGGCCTTGATGATCACCGACACCGCGCCGTTCCGCTATCCCCATTACCACCGTCCCAGCGACACGCCCGACAAGCTCGATTACGACGCCTTCGCCCGGGTAGTCGACGGTTTGATCTCGATCGTCAAGTCGTTGAGTCTGCCCGCATTCTAAGTGAAGTGTCCATATTTTTTACACTCTTCAGATGGAACCATAAAAAACGCTTTAAAAACAAAAGTTTAAATATTTGGCATTATTATTGCATAGAAAACATTGCCATATCAAGCAATCACTTGCTTCACTGATGATAAACAACTTGTGTCTTAACTTTAAGCGTTCAGGAGGTAACAACATGCGACGTGCTATCGCCTTTCTCATTCTTTTCTCGTTCACCCTCGGGGCCACAGCCATCCCCCTCTCCAGTCCACCACTCAGTACCAATATCCGGGACGACAACGGGGCGTTCAACAACGTCCAATGGATCGAGGAATTCTTCCGCCTGGGCATTTACGTGTCTGACTACGGCTTTCAGATCGGCAATGACACGACAACTTTCGCCCTCTTCGACGCCAACGGCACCAACGCTGCTTCGGTGAGCAGCGTCACCGGTTCCGGCAACACGGTCACCGTAACGGGAACCTACAACGGCACCATCTCTTTCACCCGGACCTACACCATCCCGTCCGGCTACAGCAACGTGATCACCGTCACCACCCAAGTGAGCAACACCGGCGCATCGACGGTCGACCTACACATCTTCGATACTTTCGATCCCGACCAGGGCTCTGGTTTCTCTACTACCAACGACGTCATCAGCAATCCCGGCGGTGTGGCGGGCAGCCGGGGTGGCATCGCCACGAACGGCCGCACCGTGCTCTGGGCCACTCAGGATACGGCCGTGCTCGGCTTCGGCGGCGGTTCCTCCCCGTTCGGGTTGGGCATCAACGTCGGTGCTGAACTGAACACCTTCCTGACCAGCCCCTACGATCCCAACAATGCCGTTCAGGACATCGGCTTCGCCATCGCCTTCACCGCCGCCAATCTCCTTCCTGACACTTCCCAGACCTTCAGTTACGACATGATATTCGGCAATTCCGAGACCGATGTGCTTGGAACCTACGAAACCCTGCGCGCCGGTGGCGGCGGCAGCGTCCCTGAACCGGCCACCCTGGTCCTGATGAGCCTGGGACTGCTGGGACTGGCAGGACGGAGACGAGGCCAGTTCCCAGAGTAAAATTTTCTGACACTCTCGACGCCTGCCGCAACGGCAGGCGTTTTCCGTCTCTTCCTTCCCCCTGCTATACTCCCCTACCCAATTCTCTTCATACATCAGGAGTCCCATGCCCGCCTGGATCACCGCCCTGACCATCGCCTTCGC
>JALSGR010000214.1 GCA_026982635.1 Methylothermaceae bacterium
ACCCGCAGCCGCAGTAGTCCTTCGGGGGTGTCGTGTCCCGACGCCAGACGCACCAGGGGTCTGGCGAACAGGATCAGCAGCACGTTGACGCCGATGACCAGCCAGGTCGGGGCGTCGATGTGATTCCACGCGTCTTGCAACCAGGACCAGCTCATGAATCGTCCGTCACCCGTATCAATTTGCGGCCGCAGTGCCGGCACCGGTATTCCCTTTCCCCCCGCTGAACGCGGTGGTGGCGAATGGCGGTCAGCTCGTGCTCACGGCAGCCGCAGCGATACCGATACCGCGTGAGCCGGCGGGCCGGTTCCACCGCGTAGTCGTGGCAACGTCTCGGCTCCAGCCCGAACAGCGCCATCACCGCCCGCCATTCCGGACCGTGCGGTTTGACCCGAGCGCCGTACTGCCAGAAAACCACGGCGTGGGCCACCTCGTGGCCGACCACCTCCTTCAGGAAACGGTCGAAATCCTGCCGCATCGGCACGACGTTGAAGCGCAGCCGTACCTGCCCGTTGCGGGCCTGCATCTGTCCGGCCGCCCGCCCCGTCAGATCGAAACTGATCTCCACCGCCGGCAGCACTTTCCAGCGAAACCGGGCGGCGGCGACGGCCAGCAATTCACCGATACGCTGATATACCAGGGAAATTTGCCGTGTCTCGATCATGAAACCTCATTATACGGATCCCGTCACATTCACCGTCATTTCGTTTACCAGCCCCGTGGAAGCAGCCGGGCGGATCCCCGCCGGCCGCAGGCGAGCGATTTCGACCATCCAACCGCTTTGGCGCTAAACTAACCCCACCATCAACCGAAATCGCGGGATATGGGCAACGTCACCGATCACCACCATCATCACCACCACACATCCGATTTGGGGGAAACCCGGCTGATCTGGGCCCTTACCGTCAACGTCCTCCTGACGGGGGTACAGATCGCCGGCGGCATCGTCTCCGGCAGTCTAGCGCTGGTGGCCGACGCCCTCCACAATCTCTCCGACGCCGGATCCCTGGGCGTGGCCCTGCTCGCCCGCCGCATCGCCAAACGGCCGGCCGACGAATGGCGCACCTTCGGTTATCAGCGCGCCGAACTCATCGGCGCCCTCATCAATCTCACCGCCCTGATCCTGATCGGTCTGTACCTGGTCTACGAGGCGGCGATGCGCTATTACAACCCCCGTCCCGTCGAAGGCTGGCTGGTGGTCTACGTGGGCGCCTTCGCTCTGGTGGTGGACACGGTGACCGCGCTGCTGACCTTCGCCGGCGCCAAGGAAAGCCTCAACATCCGGGCCGCCTTCCTCCACAACGTCGCCGACGCCCTCGGATCGGTGGCGGTCATCATCGCCGGCTCTGTCATCATCGTCTACGGGTGGACCCTGATCGATCCCCTGTGCACCGTGTTGATCGCCGTCTATACGATCTGGCACGGTTGGAGCGAGATGAAGCACACCGTCCGCATCCTGATGCAGAGTACCCCGCTGGACATCGACCTGGCCGAGTTGGTCCATACCCTGGAACGCGAACCTGGGGTGCGCGGGGTGCACCACGTCCACGTGTGGGAAATCGACGAACACCGCCGCTCCCTGGAAGCCCACGTGGTCATCGATCCCCGGGACGCCGGCCGTATCGAGGAAATCAAACAGGGCCTCAAGCACCGTCTGGCCCAGCGCTACCGGATCCGGCACTCCACCCTGGAATTCGAACTGGAGACACCGGAAACGGCCCGGGTATGCTCGCTGGAAGGGCAGGAGAACTGTGGCCATCCCCACACGCACGCCCAGCCGCATCATCCGGTTCCTTTCCCCTGGGGAACGGCATGGCTCATCCTGGCCTTCGTCTTCCTGCTGGGCGGGGTGACGCTGCACTTCCACCTGGCCGGCGGCTGGCAAAACGGCCTGGCGGCCTTCCGATCGCTGGCGCGATGGTCCGGCTACGAGTGGCTGGCCTACGGCGCGGCGTTTCTGTGCCTGTTGATGGCGGGCTGGTCCCATCGACACCGGCGCATGAATCCGTGAACCCGATCACGTCCCCAGCGCCGCCTGTCTCGGCTTTCCCTGCGACAATACCCACGGCTACGAAATCGCCCACCTCAAAGCCCTGGAGCGTTGCGTGGAACTGCTGTCGGCTTATCTCACGACCTGACGCCTGCCGATCGCCCCTGCGAAAGAGCGGACACGCCAATTGATGGACGACCGGATTTCCGCTATGGTCATCCCGAATCCGCTTCCCCACACAAGGCGCCATGACACTCCTCAACTTGGTATCGACCCTCGGCCTTCTCCTGACCTTGTTCCTTCCCGTCACCGGCCAATCGGCACCACCGGCGGAGGGACTGCCCAAAGGCAGCATCATCGCCTTCCTGCCAGATCCCCAATCCAAGGACTATTCCGACGACGCATCACTCAGGCGTTGGCTGGCCTCCCACGGCTGGGCCATCTGCGACGGAACGCGGGGCACACCCAATCTCAACTTCCGCTTGCTCATCGGGAGCACCCGGATGGAAACCACCGGCCAATCCGTGGGAACCCGGACCCACCGCCACCGGGTTCAGGGCAAGACCAACGGTACCCAAACCCGGCAACAGACCGTCCGCCAGGGGGTCGCCCCCCTGATCCGGGTGCCTGCTGGGAGACACCGGCATGAACTAACGGCGACCACCGAGCCGGCCGAGCATCTGCCACCGAGCACCCGGGTGATCTTCATCATGAAAATACACTGATCGGGGGTGAACGCTCACTACCCCTGATCGACGCGACGGATTTCGTCGTAGAGCCGATGGATGCGCTCGCGCCCGTAGAGGCGCTCGAGGCGGCGGACGGTGAAATGCGCCTGGGCGGTTCTCTGGAAGTGGTCCATGAAGAGAACGTTCACCGTGGCGCCGCTGACCGCACCGATGGCGGGCAAGGTCTGGAGAGCGAACTTTTGCGACACCTGCACGCTGAAGCGCTGGGCCACGGCGTGGAGGAATTTGACCAGGGCCGGCGCCCCTTCCTTGGTCAACCCTTTCTTCAACAGGTGTTTGGCCGATTCCTCCAAAGTCTTGGCGAGAAAAGAGCGCACGGCGTAATAGCCCACCTCGGCGCCGTCGTCCGCCTTGGATTTGCCGCCGAGGGCGAACACCTCCAGACAGGCGAGCCTGGCCCGGGGATCCGCCAGGTCCTCACCGTGTTCCCGGGCGGTGGCGGCAATGGCGCGCAGCATCAGGGTGGCCGAGACCGGCAGTTCCAAGGCCAGACTGGCGATACCGAAACTGCCCCCCAAGGCGCCGCTCAATCCCGCCATGATCTTGTGGACCGAGCGGCGCGACGGAGGCCGTCCCTCCGCAGGCAGCGTCAACAAAGCGGCATCCAGCGCCTTGCCCAGCGCTTCCTGGGTCAGGCGGGTGATCGGTTCCACCAGTTCTTCCGGCAGACTGGCCAATGCTTTTTCCACCGGCATTCCGATATAATGGGAAAGGCGCGCCGCCAGCCCCGGATTTTCCAATCGGCGAACGGCCTTCTCCAGGGCCTGGAGTTCGGCCGCCGGCAGAGGAGGGCGTTGCCATTCCAGCAAGGCCTCGCTGGAAGTCACCATCGAATTCATGGATCAGCCTCGTGTGTGGTCGCTTCTTTTTGACCGTCTCCGGAGAGGAAATACGCCGGCAGTTCCGCTGTGTCAACCGCATCGACTGGCAGGAACGTTACAACATCGCGCCGGGACAAACGATCCCCGTCGTCCGCCTTCAGGGGGACCGGCGCCGGATGGAAAAGCAACGCTGGGGCCTGATTCCCGCCTGGTCCCGCGACGAGACCATCGGGCATCGTCTCATCAACGCCCGTTCCGAAACCCTGGCCGAGCGCCCGGCCTTCCGGGAAGCCTTCAAACATCGCCGCTGCCTGATTCCCGCCAGCGGTTTCTACGAATGGCAGCGTACCGGAAGCCGGAAACAGCCATACGCCATCCGGCGCCGTGACGGCGGCCTGTTGGCCTTCGCCGCCCTTTGGGAATGCTGGCGTCATCCCGTGAGCGGCACGGAAATCCGCACCTGCGTCATCGTCACTACCGAGGCCAACCGGCTTCTGCAACCCCTGCACCGGCGGATGCCCGCCATTCTGGAGGAAAGCGACTGGGCCGCTTGGCTCGATCCCACGGGTACGCCGCCGTCGCCAACCCCCTGCCGCGATGACCTCCTGGAAGCGTATCCGGTCGGTTTCCACGTCAACGACCCCCGCCACGACGATCCCGGTTGCCTGGAACCGCGTCAGCCGACCGAATCTTTATTCATCTAAGGCCAACCGCCCTTGGCAGGAGACGAGGCGGTAACCGCGCCGACGCCGGGTCCGATCCAACCGCCGCAGCCATTCCTCGCCATCCTCGCGGGAGGCGCAGGGCACGTGCCGGACCTGGCCGAGACGCTGGCCACAGCGCCCCCACACCCGGGTGACCACCCATCCGCCCCACAGATCCTGGTGCAGATGGGCCTCGTAGTAGCGCTCCTGCTTTTCCCAACGCAGCTTGACCCAGTCGTCGGCCGTCATGTTCAACGGGGAATCAGCCGGTAAGTGGGTTCGTAGGTCGCCGCCAATTTCATGCGGCGCTGAGCCACCAACTGCCGAAGCAGGATTTCCAGAGGCTGAAGGATTCGCCGGTCCCCGTGAATCTCGAAGGGGCCGTGGCGTTCCACGGCAACGATACCGGCTTCCTTGACGTTGGCGGCGACGATTCCGGAAAAAGCCCGGCGCAGCTCCGCCGCCAGCTGGTGGGGCGGCAGTTCCGGGGTCAGGCGCAAGCGGGCCATGGCGGCATGGGTGGGCTGGAAAGGCTGTTGATAGACCGGGTCGATGAACAGTCGCCAGTTGAAATAGTAAGCGTCACGGGTGCGATGACGGAAGCGGTGCACCGCCTCCAGACCCTGTCGCATGATCCGGCCCACTTCCGGCGGATCGGCGATGACCAGCCGGTAACGTTGCCGCACCGCCTCGCCCAGGGTGGCGCGGAGGAAACGGTCGATGAGATGGAAATACTCCCGGCTTTCCGCCGGGCCGGTGAAAACCAGAGGCAGGGGCAGGTCGGCGTTGGCCGGGTGAAGCAGAATACCGAGCAGATAAAGGATCTCTTCCAGCGTGCCGACACCGCCGGGAAAGACGACGATGCCGTGGCCCACCCGCACGAAAGCCTTGAGCCGTTTTTCGATGTCGGGCATGACGACCAGGGCGTTGACGATGGGGTTGGGCGGTTCGGCGGCGATGATCCCCGGTTCGGAGATCCCAAGATAACGGCCGGGATAGAGCCGTTGCTTGGCATGGCCGATGGTGGCCCCCTTCATCGGTCCCTTCATCGCGCCGGGACCGCAGCCGGTGCAAATATGCATGCCGCGGAGTCCCAGTTCGTAGCCCACCTGTTTGCTGTAGTCGTATTCCGTCGGACTGATGGCGTGCCCGCCCCAGCACACCACGAGATCCGGCGGCCGTTGGGGGATCAAGACCTGGGCATTGCGAAGAATGTGAAAAACGGCGTCGGTGATATCGCTGGAGCGTCGAAGGTCGAAGGCCCCGCTTTCGACGATTTGCTGGTTGGTGTAGACGATGTCTCGCAGCACCGCGAACAGATGCTCCCGGATGCCGCGGATCATGCGGCCGTCGACGAAGGCGGAGGCGGGGGCGTTGACCAGCTCCAGTTTGATGCCCCGTTCCTGCTGGCGAATATGGACGGCGAAATGGCGGAAACGGGCGAAGACTTCCCGGGAATTGTCGATCGGATTGCCGCAGTTGAGCACCGCCAGGGCGCATTTCCGAAACGTCTCGAACAGTTCGCTGTGGGCACTGTCGAGCAGGTGGCTGACTTCCTTCTTGGAAAGAATTTCCAGGGCGCCGTCCGGGGTGACGTGGACCGGCCCTTCGATCACCGATTCACCATTCATTCGCCCACCTGTGGATAACTTTGGGGAAAACAGGGGAAAAATCTGTCGTCATCCTGAAGATTTCCAATTTTTCTCTAATAAAATCAAATAATTATCGCAAACTATCGATCCTGCTCCGCTTCGTCGTCTCTGTGGACAAACGAGGGCTGACAGCCGATCTAACTATCCACAATTCCTGTGGATAACTTTGTGAATAATTTGCTGACAAGCGCCGCCAAATCGCTTCGTTATTGGGTTGTCTTCAAATTGTAAAAAATTTGATCAAATCGGATTATCCATGAAAAATCAGCAAGTTACAAATCAAC
>JALSGR010000215.1 GCA_026982635.1 Methylothermaceae bacterium
ATCCGGATCCAGTCCTCAGGCGAGGACCTTGACGATCAGGTCGCGGTCGGTCAGGATACCGACCGGGATCCGTTTTTCGCTGTGCTCCGCCCCGACCACCACATCCCCGACATGATACCGACGCATCGAGGCGGCGGTGCGGATGGATTCGTCCCGGTGGACGATTACGATTTCCTCGTTTCCCTCCCCGACTGACACCGTGAAATTCCGGCCGATCCTATTGGTGGCTTTCCTGACAGCGGCCCTGGCCCTCGGATACGGGACGTCCCGGCCACCTCCCGCCGCCACGAGCCGATCCGGCCTCCAGGATTGGAGGCTACCGGCGGATTTCCCCCCACTGCCGCCGAGGCCGGTGGAACTGCCCCGGGATCACGACGACCATCCCCAGGCCCCCTTGGAAACCTGGCAGTTGTACGGCGTGTTGACGACCCCCTCCCGGCAGAAAATCGCGTTTCAATTGCACCTGCTGGCGATCGGTCTGACGCCGGATCCTCCCCCCAGGAAGTCCCCCTGGGCCGCCCGACGCTATTTCCTGGGCTATTTTACGCGAACCGAGGCCGCACCAGCGAAATTCCACGTCTCGGAGCGGGGGGAGCGCGCCGTTCTGGGCTTGGCCGGCACCGCAGACGGCCGGCTTTGGCTCGATGACTGGTGGTTGCAGTTGCGTGGGGATCGCATCCGGCTTCGGGCCGGGGTTCCAGGCCGTTACCTGACGCTGACGTTGCGAGGCGAAGAAGCGCCGTCCATCACCGAGACGTCTGCCGCTTTCCGCCATTACCGCCTGCCTCTCTTGGAAGCTTCGGGGAAATGGGCGTCGGAAACGGTCCACGGCTTCGCTTGGCTGGAACACGGCTGGGGACAGTTGCCCCTGACTGGCGGCGCCGCGCAGTCGCAGCGCTTCACGATCCGGCTCCACGACGGCCGGGAACTGACCTGTGTCGATGTGCGTATTTCTTCCGAGGAGCCCGGCAGTGCGCAGTGCCGGCTCGATCGCCGCGCTTTGAACCGGGTACGGATCACGGTACGCGACCGTTGGCGTGATGACCGGGGCACACGCTATCCTGTCGCCTGGTGCTTGCGGAGCGATGACCTGAACCTGGAAATCCGGGCCGTGGTGCCGGATCAGAAGCTCCCCGGCCCTGTGCCCCTCTGGAGCGGCTGGGTGGTCGCCGAAGGGGAGGGTGACGTGAAAGGGGAGGGATTCGTCCAGAGTTTCGGATTCCTGGAGGACTGAACCATGCGAAGCCTGTACGTCTGTCTGCTTCTGAGTTGCCTGCTCGGCGCCTGCCAGCGCCAGGAGAAGGTCGTCTATGCCCCTCCGGGGCCCGTGCCTCCCGAACCCCAGCGCCCGGGCGATCCGCAAAAGGGCCGGGAAGCGCTTCTCAACGAACCTTACATCACCTGCGGCCTGCCCCTGTCGGTCTATCGCCGCCTGGCACCGCCGGCCCCACCGCAACAGCGCCTACCGGAGCGGCGCGGTCTCAACGCCGAGCTGCCTTATCACCGCACCCACTACCGCACGCCGGACGGCGTCGATCTGGTGGTTCCCAACTGCCTTCAATGTCACGCCAGCGTCATCAACGGCAAACTCATCATCGGCGTAGGCAACGAGCGCCTCGACTTCACCCGCGACCCCCGGCCGATGCTGAAAAGCGTCGGCCTTTATCTTTCCGATCCCGCGGAAATCGCCCACTGGCGCAAATGGGTCGAGATCCTGGACGCCGTCGCTCCCTATTTGACGACCGACACCGTGGGCGTCAATCCCGCCACCAGTCTCACCTTGGCGCTGATGGCCCATCGGGATCCCGATACCCTGGCGTGGTCCGACCGCCCCTGGATGGAACCGCCCCGGCGACCGTTGCCGGTGAGCGTGCCGCCGTGGTGGCGACTGGCCAAGAAGAACGCTCTGTACTACAACGCGGAAGGACGGGGCGATCAGGCCAGGGCCATGATGGTGGGTGCGATCCTGTGTGCCGACGACGTCGCCACCCTGGAACGTATCGACCGTTACGCGCCCGACATCCGGGCCTTCTTCGCCAGCCTGAAGCCACCGAAGTTTCCCTGGCCCATCGATGCCGAGCTGGCAGCCCAAGGCCGGGAGATCTTCGAACGCCGTTGCAGTTCGTGCCACGGGACCTATGGCGACCGGCCCACCTATCCCAACCTGGTCGTCGGCCTGGCGCAGGTCGGCACCGATCCCCTGCTGGCCCGCAGTGGAACCGATGGCAGCCACGACCGTTTCATCCGCTGGTTCAACCGCTCCTTCTTCGGCCGCTTGAGCCGGGCCCAGCCGGCACCGGGATACATGCCGCCGCCGCTCGACGGCATCTGGGCCACCGCTCCCTTCCTCCACAACGGTTCCGTGCCGACGCTGGCGGCCCTGCTCGACAGCAGCAAGCGGCCGCACTACTGGCGTTACGTCGGCGAGCGCTACGATCCCGAGCATATCGGCTGGTCCTTCGAAACTCTTCCCTATGGCAAGGCCGGCGCCAAGGACGCCGAGGAAAGACGGCACATCTACGACACCACCCTGCCAGGATACGGCAACCAGGGCCATACCTTCGGTGACGCCCTTTCCGAAACCGAGCGCCGGGCGCTGCTCGAATACCTGAAAACGCTGTAGTCATTCGCAGCGCAGGGCTTCGGCCGGTGGTGTCCGAGCCATCTTCCAAGCCGGGTACAGTCCCGCCGCCAACGCGGCTGCCACGGCCAAGGCCGGACCCTGGAGCAGATCACCGCTACGAAGGCCAAATTCCAGGGTCCAACCAAAGGCGCGCCGATCGATCACCTCCGCCAACAGCCACCCCATCAACGTTCCCACAGGCATGGCCACCAGTCCGGAAACCCCGCCGAGCAAAGTGGTCTCGGCGACGATCTGCCCCCACAATTGCCCCGGCGTCATACCCAACGCCCGCAACACCCCCAGTTCGCGGCTCCGTTCCAGTTGCAGAGCGAGCAGGGCGCTGAACACGCCGACGAAGGCCACGCCGGTGGCGAGCCAGCGCAGCACGCCGGTCACGACGAAGGCCTGATCGAAAATGCGCATCGACAGCTGCAGCAATGCCCGATTGTCGCGGATCTCCAAGGGAATTTCCGAGCTCAGACCGGCCAGCCGGGTCTTGATTTGTTCCACATCGCTGCCTGGGCGCAAATAGACCCAGAAGGTGGACACCTGGTCGTCCCGCCAAAAACGCTCGTAAACCCGGCGGTCCATGGCCACGATGCCCCGACCGGCATTGTAGTCCACGAACACCGCGAAGATGGAAAAGGTTCGCGGTCCCCGCGGAGTGGGAATCGTGACTCTGTCGCCAGCATGCAGACCGCGCAGACGGGCGAACGCCTCGGACACCATCACCTCGCCTCGTCGGAACGCCCGCCAGGGATCCCGGTCGGTCCGCTCCACCCACTCGAAGGTGGCAAAAGCGGCAGGGGAAAGCCGATAGGCATTGATGCGCAAGAATCCCGCTTTCGTGACCAGCCGACGATAGCGAACGCTGCCCACCGCCGCAACCTGGGGCAGGGCGGCGATCCGTTCTCCCAACGCGGCCGGGAGCGGCCGCCGTTCTCCGCTGCCTGCCGCATAGACGTAGAGATCGGCATCCAGGCGTCGGGTCAGCCAGCGCTGGACCGAATCGCGGAAATTGTGAATCATCGATGCCATGCCGATGGTGGTGGCCACTGCCACCATCAGGGCGGCGGCGGCGATGCCGGTCCGGCTCAGGGAGGCGGTGACGGAACGAGCCGGCATGGCGCCCAATGGACCGAAGAGGCGAAATCCCAGCCACCGGCAAGCGGCCATGACGGGGGGAACGATGGCCGGCGTCAACATGGCGCAGCCCAGCAGCGCCAGCGTCAGGGCCACGAACCCGGACACGAGTTCCTTCCCTGCGGCAAGCACGAGGGCGCCGGCGAGCAAAAAGGCTGTTCCGGCAAGGGCGGAACGACGAACACGGCGGCGGCTGTGTTGTTCCTGCAGAGAGCGGGCGACAAGGGTGACCGGCCGGGTTCTCGAAGCTTCCACCGCAGGCACCAGTGACGCGATCACCGTCGCCCCCAATCCCAGCAGTCCACCCTTGAACAGCAGCCAGCCCGGGATGTCCAGTTCCGCGACCGGAAGAGGGAAATAGACGTCGTTGAGGGTACGAGCCAGCAAAGACAACAGGAACCGACCCAGCAGGATACCGGCGACGACGCCCAGCAGACTGCCGACCGATCCCAGCGCAACGGCTTCTCCCAACACCCCAGCGAGAATTTCCCGGCGCGTCAGACCCAGCAGGCGCAGGATCGCAAACAGACGGCGGCGCTGCACCACCATGAAAGCAATGGTGTTGTAGATGAGAAAGGCACCCACCAGCAGGGACAACAGACTCAGAGCGGTCAAATTGACGTAGAAAGCCCGCGTCATCTGTCGCGCCGAATCCGTCGCCGTCACCTGCGTGCTCAGCTCCATCTCGTCGGGCAGCCATCGGCGTAACTCCTCCACCCGTGCCCGGTCCTCCACGATCAGGTCGATGGCGCTCAGGCGACCATAGTCGCCCAGCACTTCCTGGGCCGTGGCGATATCGGCGATCAACACCGGATCCGTGGCGATCTCGGTTTCATAGAAACCAATCAACGTGAGGGTTTCGGTACGGCCGGCGACCCGGACCGGAATCTGGTCGCCGATCCGCCAACCGGCCTCGGCAGCGGTACGGCGGCTGGTGAGCACGGCGCCCGGCTCCAAAAGAAACCGACGCCAAACCATTTTTCCCACCTCCGGGGAGGCACCCAACCAAGCCGGGGCGAAGGCCCTCTCCGCCAAAGGCTCGATGCCGACGAGCTTCACTACTTTGCCGGAACCGGTTCGAACCGTACCTTCCACGAGTGGGCGACTTTGGACGAAGCCCTCGCGACGCAGACGCCGGTACCAACTCTCAGAGATTCCACCTGTGGCCCCGATCCGATGGGTGGCCCGGCCGAACAGGGCAACCTGGGCTCTTTCGAAGGAAACCAGGGCACTGTGTTTGGCCAGATCCATGGCGGTCACCACCGCCACCCCCATCACGATACCGAACAAAGCCAGCATCAGCTGCCAGGGATGATGCAGCAGGGAGCGCAAACCGGCCCGGATGACCAGCGGCCTCATCGGGACCATTCCTCCAGACGGCCGTGGCGGATGGTCAGGATCCGATCCGCCAGACCGACGACTTCCCGGCTGTGGGTAGCCATGACCAGGGTTCTCCCTTGCTCCCGCACCAGGGAATCGAGCAGCGCCAACACTTCCCGACCGGTCTCCAGATCCAGATTGCCGGTGGGCTCGTCGGCCAGGATCAGCGCCGGTCCATGGATCAAGGCCCTGGCGATCGCCACCCGCTGCTGCTCGCCACCGGAAAGCCGATCCGGAAAGGCGCGTTCCCGACCCATCAGACCCAACCGATCCAACAAGCCCAGCGCCCGGCGGCGCGTCGTCTCATTCAGGAGGCCGTTGAGTTCCAGAGGCAGCAGTACGTTCTCCAGGACGGTCAAGGTGGAAATCAGGTTGAACTGCTGAAACACGAATCCGATATGGCGCCGACGAAATCGGGTGCGCCCGGTCTCGTCCAGGCGGCCGAGATCCGTCCCGGCCACTTCGATGTAGCCCCGGTCGGCAAGATCGATGCCACTGATCAGGTTCAACAGGGTGGATTTCCCGGAACCGCTGCGCCCCAACAGGACGACGAATTCGCCCCTTTCGATGCACCAGTCCAGATCGCGCAGGATCCAGTGACGCCGACCGCCTTCCACATAGGACTTCTCCAGCTTCCGGATGCGGACGATGTGGTCACCTGCCATCGCTGGCAAACTTGCTATGCTTTGAATCAGGATCATGGAAATCGCGGGAGGCCGTCTTGCAATCACTCGACATCGGAGACCTCGCCATACTGCTGATCGAACCTTCAAGCACCCAGGCAAAAATCATCCAGGATCAGCTGAAAGGGCAGGGGGTGGAAAAAATCGATACCGCAACCACCGGCCGGGAGGGGTTGTCACGCCTGGCCCATTATATGCCGGATTTGGTCATCAGCAGCATGTATCTGCCCGACATGACAGCGGTGGATCTGATAACCCAGCTGCGTACCGAGTCCCGCTATCATCATCTACCCTTCATGTTGGTTTCCAGCGAAACTCGTCTGAAAGAACTGGAACCGATCCGTCAGGCCGGCGTCGTCGCCATCCTTCCCAAACCGTTCGAAGTCAACGACCTGAGAAGAGCCCTGCAAAGCACGCTCCAGTACCTGGAGCCGTGCGAAATCGAGCTGGAAAATTA
>JALSGR010000216.1 GCA_026982635.1 Methylothermaceae bacterium
CATTGGCCACCCGTCAGGTGATCGACCTGGAAACCGGCCAACTGGAAGCCTATTTGCGGCGCCGCACCTTTCCCCTGAACGGGGAACAGGGGAAAGACTGCCGCAGCGGCTTCGTCATGGTGCGCTATCGTGGTTTCGGTCTCGGCAGCGGCTGGTTCGACGCCGGCTCCGGTACGCTGCAAAGCCTGTTCCCCAAGCGCACCGTGGGGCTGACCGCTGCATGAGAAGCCCCACCATCGGCCTCGCCCTGGGACTGATCGCCCTTTATGCCGCCGGCGTCCAGATGGTCGGTACGGCCCTGACGGTATTGGCGGGACCGGCGTGGCTGTGGCGCAGCCTGCTGCTGACCGAAGTCGGGTTTCTGCTGGGGCTGTGGCACTGGCTCCGGCGACACGTGGACCGCGAAGCCCTGGGACTGCGGCCGGTATCCTGGCGCGAGGGTCTGATGATCGTCCTCTGGTTTCAGGCCATCGCCTTCGCCTCGGATGCCGCCGTATTGTGGCTGGTCCCCTCCGATCTGGTGGAAGACTACCTGGCGATCTTCCGCCCCGCCAACCACAGCGAATGGCTGGCTTTGGCCGGCGTAGCCGCCTTCACGGCACCGGTCATCGAAGAACTCCTGTTCCGCGGCCTGCTGTTGGCCACGCTGAAACGGCAACTGGGGATTCGCGCCGCGGTTCTGGGAACCGCCCTGTTGTTCGCCGTGGTCCACTTGAAACCCGTCCAGGTCGTCGCCGCCCTTCCCCTGGGGGTCATCCTGGCGGCCTACGTGGCCCGGGGCGGCAGCCTGTACGTCACCATGGCGGCCCACATACTCGGTAACGCCGTTTCCTTCCTGGGACTGGTGTTTCCCGGGATTCCCTGGGTGTCGGCCGACTGGCGCCCGGATCCCCTCGGCGGAAGCGCGTCTTTGATTCTGGCTCTGGTACTGACCTGGCGTTTCCTGGGACGATATCCGCCATGATCGAAAAATTCAGTGCAATTCGTTGAAAAACAAGCGATTTCCTCCTACTCCCGCAGGCCGCCGACCTTGACAATGGCCATGCCCTGCAGGTAACGTTATCCGACTCAGCTTTCGACGAACGATCGGCAACCTCACAAGGAACCAGGTACGTAATTCTGATGACCGAACACACCGTCACCGCCAACCCTTTGTCCGCCACGATTCCGGAAAGCCTCAGCTATATCGTCAAGCGGGAGCCGGGCGACTGCGACGTGGTATCCACCTCGATCGAATGCGGGACGGTGGAGGACATCCGCATCGAGGTTCCCGACGCCATCTTCAGGGAAGCCGAACAGAAGGTCACCACCTGCCGCTCGGCCAGCATCCAGGAAAAGATCGCCCAGGGGATCCCCAAACTGCCGGCCGCCTCGATCGACATCGCCGAGCAATCGTCCATCGTCACCTTGACGGTGGTCACCGACGATTCCAGACCGCTGACTCTCAGCTTCGGTTTTCCAGCGGCGGAGACCGAGATCCACCGCGGTCTCGGCGGCGGCGCCTTCAACACCACCGTGGACAGCGCCATCATCAATCTGGCCCTGTGCCGGGCGTTGGGACTGCCTGAGGACAACCTGCCCAAGGCCCACCTATACCTGACCCTGCCCGAAGACCAGGCCGAGGCGGTGCAGGCGCAGGCAGCCCCCTTCCCCAACCTGGACGTGATCTGGGTCGACGGCAAACCCCGCCGTTCGGTGTTCATCAAGAACAAGGACACCGGCGCCGAAATCTACTTCAGCACCCCGTACGGCCAGATCAACCCCAAGCGGCCGATTCCTTCCATGCGCACGCCCCGGTTCCTGCTGCTTC
>JALSGR010000217.1 GCA_026982635.1 Methylothermaceae bacterium
TGACGATGATCGACCTGATCAATCTGGCGGCGAAGCTCGGCCATCCCATGGACGAGGCCCTGTGGATGAAGCTGCGGGCCCTGCGTAACGAAATCACCCACGATTATCCCGGCAGTCGTGCCGAAGTTGCCCAGGCGGTGAACCAGTTGGCGGCGCTGTTGCCGAAAATACGGGGATTTCTGGAACGGTTGCGTCGGGATGTGGTATGAGCCATCACGTCTGTCTGGTGTCCGAGCAGGCCGCGCCCAACATCACCCCGGTGCTGGATCCGGCCGTCAGGCCCGAGGCGGTCACCCTGGTGGTGGCCCCGGAGATGGAACGCCGCGCCCGCTGGCTCGGCCGGGTGCTGCGGGAGGGGGCCGGGATCCGGGTGCGGCACTGGCCGGTGGCGGACGCCTGGAACGTCGAACATCTCATCGGGCGCTTCCTGGCGTTGCTGGAAACCGGTGACGATCTCATCCTCAACGCCACCGGCGGCACCAAACCCATGAGCATCGCCGCCTTCGAAGCCTTTCACGCCTACGATCGCCCGGTGTTCTACGTCCACCCCTACACCGACGACCTGTTCTGGCTTCATCCCCATGACCGTCCGCCCCATCAACTGGCCGACCGTATCAAACTGCGCCATTTCCTCCTCGCCTACGGCACCGAGATCCGGGGTAGGGCCTCCGTCCAGGTTCCGCCGCCCTGCCGGGAACTGACCGCCTATCTGGTGCTCCGGGTCGAGCACTTCGCCGGTGCCCTGCGGGTGCTCAACTGGTATGCCGCCGGCGCCCGGGAGGCCTTGGAATCGGCGCCGGTGCGGGCGGAGTATCTGCGCCGTCCCGAGTTCATCGAATTGCTGAGCCGATTTCAGGCCGCCGGATTGTTGCGGCTGCACCGGGGGCGGCTGATCTTCACCGACGAGAGCGCCCGGTTCTTCGTCAACGGCGGCTGGCTCGAGGAGCACGTCTTCGCCCAGGTGCAGCGGCTGCGCCGCCGCTTGCCGCTGATCCAGGACCTGGCCCGCAACCTGCGGGTGGTGCGCGACACCGGTCATGGCGAGGTGGAAAACGAGCTGGACGTGGTGTTCCTGGCCAACAACCATCTCCATCTCGTCGAGTGCAAGACCCGCCATTTCCCTGCCGGAGAGGTCGGCGAGGACGGCCCCGGCGCCGAGGCCATCTACAAGCTCGACACCCTCAAGGAGCTCCTCGGCGGTCTCCACGGCCGCGGGATGCTGGTGTCCTATCTGCCGCTGGCGCCGTCCGACCGCCGCCGGGCCGCCGATCTAGGCATCCGCGTCTGCGAGGGGCGCGGGATTCAGGATTTGCCCCACGTCCTCCACGAATGGATCATGAGTGGGACGGCTGTCCAAGATCGACCCGGGGGAATTTCGATCTGCTAGAATCGGTTTTGGATTCGGACTGGAGGTGGGTTATGAAACGATTTTCATGGCTTCTGATGTTGGGCTGGTTGGGTGGTTGTGCCAGCTATACCGGATGGACGCCGACGGTGGATCCCTACGGCGATCCCAATGCCTACCGGATCCAGCAGGACATGGCCGAATGCCGCCAACTGGCCCGTCATGCCTCGGGAGATCTGGCCACCGAGTCGGTGAGCGGCGCCCTGGTGGGCGGCGGTATCGGAGCGGCCACCGGCGCCGTCATCGGCGCCCTGACGGGGGCGCCGGGCCGGGGAGCGGCCTGGGGGGCTGCCGTGGGCGGTATGGGATCCGGCATCGCTCGGGGGCTGAGCGCCGAGCAGCGCTACAAACAGGCTTACATTCGTTGCATGCAGGGGCGCGGGCATCGCGTGCTGAATTGATCCGCCCGAATGTTCGCCCTCCATGCCGCCAACCGTACCGAAGATTTGTTTCGGCGGTTGACCGTCGTTCTGGACCATTACGACTATGGTCCCTTCGAGCCGGTCCATTTTCTCATCCACGGTCGGGGCATGGAACGCTGGCTGCAAATGCAGTTGGCTCGAGCCTGGGGGGCGGCGGCCCACTGCCGTTTCGATTTTCCCCAGCGTTTCTTCGCCGAGCTGGCCCACGATCTGGGGTTGCGCCTTGACGATGCCGCCTTCGAGCGCGGCCGCCTGACCTGGCTCATCGACGAACTCTTGGATCAGGCGGCGTTCCGCAACGATCCGCAGCTGGGGCGTTACCTCGCCGGTCCCGGGCCGCGGTTGCGGCGCTTCCAATTGGCGCGCCGTCTGGCCCAATTGTTCGACCAGTATCAGATCCAGCGCCGCGACTGGCTGGCGGCCTGGGCGGCGGGACGCTCCGCCGACGTGACCGGCATGGACCCGGAGGTGGAGCGGTGGCAGGCGGCATTGTGGCGCCGGCTCTATGCCCGTCTGGGCGGTCATCGGGGGGAACTGTGGCAGGGGTTGATCGACGCCCTCCGAGACCCGCCGCAGGGAGTGCGGTTTCCGCCGGCGGTGCACCTGTTCGGGATCAGTTTCCTGCCGCCGTTGATGATGGAAGTGCTGGCGGCCCTGGCCGCTCACAGCGACATCCATCTGTATCTGCTCACCCCCACCGAAGGTTACTGGGCCGACCTGCCCGGCAAGCGCCGTCAGGCGTTGGCCCGGATCGAGGGGGAGGCGACGGGAACGACCGTGCCCGGCCCCCATCCGCTGTTGGTGGCGCTGGGGCGGCGAGGGGCCCAGTTTCAGCACCTGACGCTCGAATGCCTGGAACCGGCGTTGGAATCGAGCGGTTTCTTCCGTCACCGGCCGCCGGCGACGCTGTTGCAGCATGTGCAGAACGATCTGGCCGATGGCACGCTGACACCGCCCCCGCCGGGATTGGCCCCCGGCTTCGAACTGCACCGTTGTCACACGCTTCTGCGGGAGGTGGAGGTGGCGCGGGATCGCATTCTCTCCGCCCTGGCCGCCGATCCGGCCCTGAAACTGGAGGACATCGCGGTGATGGCGCCCGACATCGGTGCCTATCAGCCTTATCTCGAAGCGGTTTTCGCCGATCTGCCCCATCACATCGCCGACCGTAGCCTGGGGCGCAGCAATCCGCTGCTCGAAGTGCTGGTCGCCGCCCTGGAATTGCTGGCCGGTCGTTTCGAGTGGGAGGCGGTGCTGGAACTGCTGGGGCGGCCGCCGGTGCGGGAGCGTTTCGGGTTGACGGCGCCGCAACTGCCCCTGTTGGAGTGCTGGGTGCGCGACTGTGCCATTCGCTGGGGGCTGGACGGCCGGCAGCGGGAAAGCCTGGAATTGCCCCCCCACGAGCACAACACCTGGCAGTCGGGCGTGGATCGGATGATCCTGGGCTGGATGGCCGGCGGCGACGAGGCTTGGCAGGGTGTCGTGCCCTTTTCCGAGGTGGAGGGGCAAATGGGCGCGGTCCTGCTGTCACTGGCGGATTTCGTACGAACGCTGCGGTGTTTCTGGCGGCGCTGGCAGCAGCCGCTGGCGCTGCCGCAATGGCGTCGGGAGCTCGTCGAATTCGTGGATGCCCTGTTCGCCGATACGGCGGAGACGCTGGCCGGGCGTCAGGCGCTGGGCCAATTGCTGGAGACGCTGCCGGAACCCGGGGATTACCAGGCGACGGTGGCGTTCGAGGTCGTCATCGACTGGCTGCGATCCCAGGTCGAGGAGGAAGTCAGCGACGATTTTCTCAGCGGCGGAATTACCTGCTGTACTCTACTGCCGATGCGTTCGGTCCCTTTCCGCCTGACCGTGGTGCTGGGGCTCGAGGAGGGAGCGTTCCCCCGCCGCGAAACGCCGCCGGCCTTCGATCTCCTGGCCGCCCATCCCCGCCTGGGGGATCGCGATTTGCGTCTGGATCAGCGCCATCAGTTTCTGGAGTTGCTGTTGTCCACCCGGGAGCGCCTGATTCTGACCTATCGGGGGCTGACCCCGGAGAAGAACGAAATCCTGGCGCCCGCCCAGGTGGTCGGCGAATTGATCGACACCCTCGATCAGTACGGACTCGAGCAGGACCGCTGGATCTTCGACCATCCTTCCCATCCTTTCCATCCCGAATATTTTCGCCGAGACGGTCCCCTGGCCGTGCCGGATCCGGAACGTTTTCCCGTGGCGCTGGCGCTGCGCCGGGAGGGGCAGTCGCGGCGTTTCTGGCCGGCGGATTTCGCCCTGGACGGCGAGCCGGTGGAAGCGCTGGATTTCTCCGATTTGTTCGACTTTTACCGCGATGCTCAGGACTGGTTCTGCCGACGGCGCCTGCAACTGGGGCGGATCGAGCGGCAAGCGCTCCCCGAGCCCCGGGAGCCTTTCGACGTCGATGGCTTGGAAGCCTGGCGGATGCGCTGCCGGATTCTGGAAGCGTTGCGCGCTCGGGAAGATCCGCAAGCGCTGCTGCGACGGGCCCAGTCGGCGGGGGAGTGGCCGCAAGGGGAGGCGGGGCGCCAGTGTTTCGAACGGGAATGCCGTTTGGCGCGGCTGTTGCTGGAGGCGGCCGACGGCTGCGGTGCGGGGGATCCCGACGAGTCCCGCTGGTACGAGGTGGAGGTGGCCGGACTCCGCCTGTCCGGCAAGCTGGACGGTCGTCGCCGCGGCGGCGGCCTGTTGGTGGAACCGGGCCGGCTCAAGGGCGGATATCTGTTTCGCGCCTGGCTGTACCATCTGCTGGCCCAGTCCTGGCAACCGGCGCCCACCTGGCTGATATGCCTGGCGGAGAAGAAAGACGCCGACGAGCCAGTAGTGGTCCAGCGTTTCGATCCCTGCGAGGACTGGCGTGAGCGGCTGACGCCGTGGGTGGCGCACTTTCTTGACCACTGGGGCAGGCCGTCTCCCTGGCTGCCCGAATGGGGGTGGCAGTGGTTGACGCTCCAGCGTCCGCCCGCACGGGGCAAAGCGCTGTCGCCCGACGAGAGGGTGGGCAGGTGGTGCCGGAAGTGTCTTGAAACCAGATTACCGGAATCCTTCGTCCTGCTGTTCGGAGACGATCTGACCGAAGACTGGATCGCCGGTCTCGTTCCCGGCTACCAGGAACTGTTGTCCGGGGTGCCGTGGCCGGGATGAATCAGAGGCGGCGTTGGCGGACCTTGCGGCGGTCGAATTCCTGCCACAATTGCCGGTACGTCTTCCCCAGGACCGGATGTATCTCCTCGGGGGCGATTTCCGCCAGGGGTTCGAGGACGAAGGCGTAGCGGAGAATGTCCTCGCGGGGCACGATCCGCCGGCCGGTCTCCGGATCTTCCACCACCCGGTCGCCGTAAAGGATCAGATCCAGATCGAGGGTGCGGGACACGAATTTCCTTTCCCGCGGACTGCGGCCGTGGCGTTGCTCGATCTCTTTGAGTTTTTCCAGTATCGTCTCCAGCGGCAGGTCGGTGTCGAAAGCCACCACCAGGTTGTGGAACGGCGGGCCGGAGAAACCCTCGGCCTCGCTTTCGTAAACGCTGGAGACGGTCAACGGCCCGAAGGCTTCCTCCAGTTCCCGGAGGGCAGCGGGTATGTGACGCTCTCGTTCCACGTTGCTGCCGACGCTGACGAACACCTTAGGCATCGGGACGCCGGCCCCGCTCGATGATGATGCCCACATCGCTGGCGCCGCGGATCGCTCCCTTCTTGTTGAGGGTCAGCTTGACCCACGGCACGGAAAATTCCTCGAGGAGGAGTTGGGCGATCTTCTCGGCCAGGGTTTCCACCAGATAGAAGTCGCTGTTCTCCACGAAGTGGATCAAACGTTTGGCCACGGCCTTGTAATCCACCGTGTGTTCGATGTCGTCGGTCTCGGCCGCCGGTCGGATGTCGGTGGCCATCTCCAGATCGAGGATCACCGTTTGTTTCAGTTCCCGCTCCCACTCGTAGATGCCGATGATCGTCTCGATCTCGAGTCCGCGCAGAAATATAATGTCCATCTTTCGCCGCGTTGTTGATATGGAAGGTTTTCTGGCAGAAAGCCGAATTTTAGGGTGACACAAAGACGAGAGGGTTGGCAAGGTGTGGCAATGGCTGTGGGTGGTGGTGGGTTATCTGTCGGGATCGGTTTCCAGTGCGGTGGTGGTCTGCCGGCTATGGGGGCTGCCCGATCCCCGCACCACCGGTTCCCGCAATCCGGGAGCCACCAATGTGCTGCGGGTGGGCGGCAAGCGGGCGGCGGTCGTCACCTTGCTGGGGGACGTGATCAAGGGATGGTTGCCGGTGGTGCTGGTCCAGTGGTCGGGGGGCGATGTGACGGTGGTGGCGATGACCGGCCTGGCGGCGTTCCTAGGGCATTTGTATCCTCTGTTTTTCGGTTTCCAGGGTGGCAAGGGGGTGGCCACGGCCTTCGGCGTCATGACCGGGCTCCACTGGGGCGTGGGCCTGCTGTTGCTGGCCACCTGGCTGGCGGTGGCGGCGGTCACGCGGATTTCATCGTTGTCGGCCCTGGTCGCCGCCGTCCTGGCGCCCTTCTACGTGTACTGGCTGGTGGGGGAATGGATCGCCGTGGCCTTGGTGACCGTCATGGCGGCGCTGTTGATCTGGCGCCATCGCGGCAACATCGAGCGTCTCATTCGGGGCGAGGAGGATCGGATCGGGGCGTGATGGGCGGCAAGGACTCCAGGGACCAGCGGGCCCGCGCCTGAATGGCCGGTTCCTCCCGCTGGCCGGCGTTCAGGCGTAGCCAGCCGGCGAAGGCGATCATGGCGCCGTTGTCGGTGCAAAATTCCAGGCGGGGCAGGAACAAGCGGGCTCCCGCCTCGGTGGCGATTTCCGCCAGTCGGCGGCGGATCGCCTGATTGGCGCAGACGCCGCCGGCGGCTACCAAGGTGGCGATCTTGGTCTGCCGCAAAGCGCGGCGGCATTTGACGGCCAGGGTGTCGGCCACCGCGTCCTGGAAGGCGCGGGCGATGTCGGCCAGGTCCTGAGGGCTCCTGTCGGTGGCGGCGATGGTGTTCATCACGTGGGTTTTCAGGCCGCTGAAACTGAAATCCAGGCCGGGACGGTCGGTCATGGGACGGGGAAAGTGGAAGCGCCGGGGATTGCCGTTTTGCGCCAGCCGCTCCAGGGCGGGACCGCCGGGATAAGCCAGGCCCAGCATTTTGGCGACCTTGTCGAAGGCTTCGCCGACGGCGTCGTCGATGGATTCCCCCAGTACCCGGTAAACGCCCAGCGCCCTGACTTCCACCAGCATGGTGTGACCACCGGAAATCAGCAGGGCCAGGAAGGGAGGGCTCAGTTCCCCCGTTTCCAGCATTGGCGCCAGCAGATGCCCTTCCATGTGATGCACGGCCACCACAGGAATGCCGAGGCTCCAGGCCAGGCTGTGACCGACGGAGGCGCCCACCAGCAGCGCCCCGATCAGGCCCGGGCCGGCGGTGTAGGCGATGCCGCCGAGCCGCTCCAGGGAAACGCCGGCGTTGTCCATCGTCCGGTGGATCAGGGGAACCACCCGGCGGATGTGGTCCCGGGAGGCCAGTTCGGGGACGATTCCGCCGTAAGGGGCGTGGAGGGCTACCTGGCTGTGCAGGGTGTGGGCGACCAGCCCCTTATGGGAATGATACAGGGCGACGCCGGTCTCGTCGCAGGAGGTTTCGATGCCCAGTACGTACATGATTCACCCATCGTCGATCGACTTTCCGCTTCTTTCCCTGGCAGTGTGATCGGCATGCCTGAAACGGGGCTTCTGCCGATCGAAATTTCGAGTATAATTCATAGTTTACCTGTCCAACAGGACGATTGTGTTCAATCCATGAAGGAGAATCGATGCCTGCGATCCGAGTGAAAGAGAACGAACCGTTCGACATTGCCCTGCGCCGTTTCAAGCGGGCCTGCGAAAAGGCCGGCGTTTTGTCGGAAGTCCGGCGCCGTGAATACTACGAAAAGCCCACCGAAGCCCGCAAGCGCAAGGCGGCGGCGGCCGTCAAGCGTCATCTGAAGCGCCTGGCGCGGGAGCGGTACGCCCTGGAAAATCTGCGCAAGGGCCGCTCCATCGTCTGATGAGTCTCAAAGACCGCATCCAGGAAGATATGAAAGCCGCCCTCAAGGCGGGGGACAAAGCCCGTCTGGGGGCGATCCGCCTGATCATGGCGGCCGTCAAGCAGCGGGAAGTGGACGAGCGTACCCAGCTCGACGACCGGCAGGTGCTCGCGGTGCTCGACAAGATGGCCAAACAGCGCCGTGAATCCATCACCCAGTACCGGGCCGCCGGTCGCGACGATCTGGCGGAGAAGGAGCAGGCGGAGTTGGAGATCATCCAGTCCTATCTTCCCGAAGCCCTGAGCGAGGCGGAAATCGACGAGTTGATCGCTGCGGCGATTCGGGAGACCGGCGCCGCCGGCATCCGCGACATGGGCAAGGTGATGGCACGATTGAAACCCCAGTTGCAGGGACGGGCTGACATGGCCCAGGTGAGCGCCAGGGTGAAGGCCGCCTTGGGTCAGTGACGAGCCGGCCCCGTTGGCGAGCGTGATGGCGGGGCGCATTCCCCAATCCTTCATCGACGAGCTGTTGGCGCGCGTCGATATCGTCGAGGTGATCCACCCGCGCGTGCCGCTGAAGAAGGCGGGCCGCAACTTCGTGGCCTGCTGCCCCTTTCACGACGAAAAGACGCCCAGCTTCACCGTCAGTCCCCACAAGCAGTTCTATTACTGTTTCGGCTGTGGGGCGTCGGGAAGCGCCATCGGTTTCCTCATGGCCCACGACCATCTCACCTTTCCCGAGGCGGTCGAAACCCTCGCGGCCCAATACGGTATGACGGTGCCCCGGGAGGCGGCCGGTTCCGGTGCCGCCTCTGTCCCGGATCGCCACAAGGAATTGCTGCAGCTCAACCAGGAAGTGGCGGTGTTCTACGCCCGGCAGTTGCGGGAACCCGCCGGCCGGGTCGCGGTCCAGTACCTGCGCCGCCGCGGTGTCGATGGGGTGACGGCCAAACGTTACGCTCTGGGGTACGCACCGGGCGGGTGGGAGACGTTGTGCCGGCGTTTCGATCGCGCTCGCCTGCAGGAGGCCGGACTCGCCATCGCGCGTGAGGGGGGCGGTTGTTACGACCGTTTCCGCCATCGGCTGATGTTTCCGATCCGCAACCGTCGCGGACAGGTGATCGGCTTCGGCGGCCGCAGCCTTGGGGAGGAGGCGGGGCCGAAGTATCTCAATTCCCCCGAGACCCCGGTGTTCCACAAGGGTAAGGCGGTTTACGGCCTGTACGAAATGCTTCAGGCATGCGGCCGGCTGGAGCGGATTCTCGTGGTGGAGGGATACATGGACGTCATCGCCCTGGCCCAGCAGGGCATCGCCGAGGTCGTGGCCACACTGGGCACGGCGGTGACCCAGGACCATCTCCGCCTGCTGTTCCGTCACAGCAGCGTTCTGATCTTCTGTTTTGACGGCGACCGGGCCGGACGCAAGGCGGCCTGGCGGGCCCTGGAGGCGGCGCTGCCGCTGATACAGGAGGGGCGAAAGGTGTTCTTCCTGTGGCTTCCCGAGGGGGAGGATCCCGACTCCCTGATCCGCAAGGAGGGTAAGGCGTCCTTTCTCGAGCGCCTGCGACGGGCGGAGCCGTTGTCGGATTATTTCTTCCATGCTCTCGGCGAAGGTTTGGACTTGACCCGGCTGGAGGACCGGGCCGATTTGACCCGACGGGCCGGCCCGTTGTTGCGCAAGCTGCCTGCCGGCCCTTTCCGGCGCATGATGCAGGCGCGCCTGGCGGAACTTGCCGGGGAGGCGGCCGTCGAAAACAAAGATTCGCGCTCCCAGGCCGGCCGTGCCTTCGCCCTGAACCGGCCCACGCTGGCGCAGCGGGTGGTGTTTCTCCTCTTCCATCATCCGGAGCTTTGGCGCGGTGTGCCGGATTCTTTCCGCGAGGCGGCGCTGGCAGGCGAATTCGGGGAATTGTTGGCCGCCGCGGCCAACGCCATGGAATCCGGCCTTTCCCTCGAAGAAGCGTTGCGGAACCATCCCCAAAGGGAAAGTTTGCGTCTGGAGGAAATTCCTCCCGCCGACCCGGAGGGGGAATTGACCGCCGCGGTGCGGACCTTGCTGGAGGGGCGCCACCGGCGAAGCCGGTTGGCCTGGTTGAACCGCAAGGCTGATACGGAGGGATTGACTCCCGAGGAAAAGGCGGAGCTGCGGCGCTTGCTGACGGCGAGGGTTCATGATGAACCCGAGTCCTGATCGGGTTATAATCCGAAAATTTCTTTGTCGACAGGATTGATGAGTTTATGAATCGAGAACAGCAACAGTCCCGTATCAAGGAGCTCATTGCCAAGGGCAAAACGCAAGGGTACCTCACCTATGCCGAGGTCAACGACCACCTGCCCAGCGATATCGTCGATCCGGACCAGGTGGAAGACATTATCGCCATGATCAACGACATGGGAATCGAGGTGCTCGAGGAAGCCCCGGACGACGGGCAGCTGTTGTCCGACGTCGTGATGACCGACGACGAGGATATCGCAGAGGTCGTCGCCGTGCTGGCGTCCTCCGACAACGAGATCGGCCGTACCACCGATCCGGTGCGGATGTATATGCGCGAGATGGGATCGGTGGAACTGCTGACCCGGGAAGGTGAATTGGAAATCGCCAAACGCATCGAAGAAGGGCAGAATCAGGTCGCCGAGGCCCTGTCGCGTTTTCCTGCAGTCATCGAACACTTCATCGAATCCTTCGAAAAAGCGATCCAGGGAGAGGGGAAGATCACCGATTTGATCTCGGAATTCGTCGACCTGAGCGAAGACGAGGAAGACGAAACGGCGATCGCCGCGGCGGAGGACGGCGAGATCGTGGCGGAAAATCAGGGACCGAGCCCCGAGGAAGTCAAGGAGAAACTGGCCCAGGTCAAAAAGAGCTACAAAAAGGTCCTCAAGTGCCTGAAGCAGTACGGCTACGAAGACGAACGCACCCAGCAGGCCTACGCCGGCCTGGCGGAGATTTTCATGGAATTCCGCCGCACGCCGCAATTCTTCAAGGAGCTGTCCGAGATTCTGTCCCGGGTGGTCGACGAGATCCGGGCCCAGGAAAAAATCATTCTCGACCTGTGTGTCAAGCAGGCCCGGATGCCTCGCAAGCTGTTCATCGATACCTTCGTCGGCAACGAAACCGATCCCGCCTGGTTGGATCGTCACCTGGAATCCGGCGAACCCTACGCCGAGCGCCTGAAAGAATACGCCGACGACATCCGGCGGGCGCAGAGCAAGCTGGCGGCCATCGAGAAGGCCAACTATCTGAAGGTGGGGCAGATCAAGGACATCAACCGCCGGGTTTCCATCGGGGAAGCCAAGGCCCGCCGAGCGAAGAAGGAAATGATCGAGGCTAATCTGCGCCTGGTGATCTCCATCGCCAAGAAATACACCAACCGGGGGCTGCAGTTCCTGGACCTGATCCAGGAGGGCAACATCGGTCTGATGAAGGCGGTGGACAAATTCGAATATCGGCGTGGTTACAAGTTTTCCACTTATGCCACCTGGTGGATCCGCCAGGCCATCACCCGCTCCATCGCCGATCAAGCCCGCACCATCCGCATTCCCGTGCACATGATCGAGACGATCAACAAGCTCAACCGGGTGTCGCGTCAGATGCTGCAGGAGATGGGGCGGGAGCCGACCCCCGAGGAATTGGCCGAGCGCATGGACATGCCGGAGGACAAGGTCCGCAAGGTGCTCAAGATCGCCAAGGAGCCCATTTCCATGGAAACTCCCATCGGCGACGACGAGGATTCCCACTTGGGTGATTTCATCGAGGACGCCAAGGTCATGTCCCCGGTGGAAGCGGCGACTATTGAAGGATTGCGAGAAGCCATGCAAAATGTGCTCTCGAGTCTCACGGCTCGGGAAGCCAAGGTGCTGCGCATGCGTTTCGGCATCGACATGAACACCGACCATACGCTGGAAGAGGTTGGAAAACAGTTCGACGTGACGCGGGAGCGCATCCGTCAGATAGAGGCCAAAGCGTTGCGCAAACTGCGTCATCCCTCGCGTTCGGAGATTCTGCGCAGCTTCCTGGAAGACTGAACGAAACCGGGCCCTTAGCTCAGTCGGTTAGAGCAGGGGACTCATAATCCCTTGGTCCCAGGTTCGAGTCCTGGAGGGCCCACCAATGAAATCAAAGCCCTGTCGGAGCAATCCGTCAGGGCTTTTTTCATGGTGCTATGTTTGAACAATCCCAGCTTTATGAGGTCGAGAGATCACCGCTAATTTTTAGGCCAGATGCGCCAGAGCAGGAGGAAGATGGCGCTGATCTGGGTGGCCCAGAAGAGGAAGCTCCAGAAGAGGATGTTGGTTCGGGATTTTTCGATCTCGACGCGCAGGCGGGCTTCGACTTGGCGGGTTTCGCTACGGATTTTCTCGATCTCGATGCGCAAATCGGCGCGGGTCTGCTCGATTTCCTTGAGGAGGCGCAATTCCGTTTCGCGCAGGTTCTGGCGGGTGGCGATGTCGGAAAGGTTGGGATAACGTTCCTCGAGGGCTTCGAAGGCCTCGGCGATGATACGGGCGCGGGTCTTGTCGTCGGTGGCGGTGGAGAGTTTTTCGTAGAGATCGATGACGGACATGGGATAGGCGCGGCCTGTTGTGTCAGGGGCTCAGTATAGCTGGAGTTGACCTGTTTTTGTGAATACGGCGGAAGCCTCATGAATGGCCCAAAGCAGCCATCTGAATC
>JALSGR010000218.1 GCA_026982635.1 Methylothermaceae bacterium
CGGTTCCAACGACGTGCTCGACCTCGTCGCCCGGGTGTTTCTGGGGCCGGGACGCAGCGCGGTATTCTCCGAGCACGCCTTCGCCGTCTATCCCATCGCCACCCAGGCGGTGGGGGCCGAGGCGCGGATCGCCCCGGCCCACGACGGTCGCCGCGGACCCCGCTACGGCCACGACCTGGGGGCGATGCTCGACCGGGTCGCCGACGACACCACGGTGGTGTTCATCGCCAACCCCAACAATCCCACCGGCACCTACGTCACCGCCAAGGAGCTGGAAGATTTTCTCGTCGCTCTGCCGGAGCGGGTGATCGCGGTGGTGGACGAGGCCTACTTCGAATACGTCGAGCGCGACGACTATCCCGACGCGCTGGTCTGGCTCGACCGTTTCCCCAACCTCATCGTCACCCGTACCTTCTCCAAGGCCTACGGGCTGGCGGGGCTGCGTGTCGGTTACGCCGTCTCCCATCCCCAGGTGGCCGAACTGCTCAACCGGGTGCGCCAGCCCTTCAACGTCAACCATCTCGCCCTGGCCGCCGCGGCGGCGGCGCTGGACGACGGGGCGCATCTGGAAAGGACGCGGCGGCTGAACCGGGAGGGCTTGCGACAACTGGAATCCGCCTTCCAGCGTCTGGGGCTGGACTACATCCCCTCCATCGGCAATTTCGTCACCGTGGACGTGGGCCGCGAGGCCGGCCCGGTGTTCGATGCCCTGCTGCGCCAGGGGGTGATCGTACGGCCGGTGGCCAACTACGGCCTTCCCAATCACCTTCGGGTGTCGGTGGGGACGAAAGCGGAGAACGACGCTTTCATCGCCGCCCTAGAGGGGGTGTTGTGATGCGGAAAATCGTTTACCGCTTCTGTGGTGCAGAATGGAAATCCACCGCCTCTGCATTATCGGCATCGGTCTGATCGGCGGTTCCGTGGCCCTGGCGGCCCGCGCGCAGGGGGTGTGCCGCGAGGTCGTCGCCGCCGACCGTGACGCCGCGGCATTGGCCCGGGCCGAGGCACTGGGGGTGGTCGACCGCGGTTATCTGGAGGTCGCCGAGGCGGCCGAAGGTGCCGACGCGGTCGTGATCGCCGTCCCGGTGGGGAAGATGGCGGCGGTGTTCGCGGCGCTGAAGCCGGTGTGGTCGCCCGCGGCGTTCTACACCGACGTGGGCAGCACCAAGGCCAGCGTGGTGCAGGCGGCGGAGCAGGTGCTGGGAGAGGTGCCGGCCAATTTCGTGCCCGCCCATCCCATCGCCGGGCGGGAGCTGAGCGGGGTAGAGGCGGCCTTGCCCGATCTGTTCGCCGGCAAGCGGGTGATCCTGACCCCGCTGCCCCATACCGACGTCCGGGTGCTGGAACGGGTGCGCGCCTTCTGGCTGGAGCTGGGAGCCGAGGTACACGACATGAGCGTGAGCCATCATGATCACGTGCTCGCCGCCACCAGCCATCTGCCCCACGTGATCTCCTATTGCCTGACCCATCTGCTCGGCCGCCGCGACGAGAAGGACGAGATCTTCCAGTACGCCGCCGGCGGTTTCAAGGATTTTTCCCGCATCGCCGGCAGCGACCCGGTGATGTGGGCCGACATCTGCCTGGCCAACCGCGACGAGATCCTTCCCCTGTTGCGCCGCTTCGAAGCGGAACTGTCTGCCTTCGACGCGCTTCTCGCCGACGGGGATCGCCAGGCCATTCACGATTATTTCGCCGAGGCCCGGGCGGCCCGGCAACGTTTTCTGGACCGATACAGCGGAGAGACATGAGCCAACGCATCGATTTCATCGTCAGCCCCGGCGGGCGCCTGCAGGGACAGGCGCGGGTGCCGGGGGACAAGTCCATTTCCCACCGGGCCATCATGCTTGGCGCCATAGCCGAGGGTACCACTCACGTCCAGGGCTTCCTCGAGGCCGAGGACGCCTTGGCGACCCTGGCGGCGTTCCGGCGCATGGGGGTGCGGATCGACGGTCCCGATGGGGGGCGGGTGACTGTTCACGGCGTCGGCATGGGCGGCCTACAGGCGCCGGACGGCCCGCTTTATCTGGGCAATTCCGGCACCTCCATGCGCCTTTTGTGCGGCCTGCTCGCCGGTCAGCCTTTCGACAGCGTCCTCACCGGCGACGAATCCCTGTCGCGCCGGCCCATGCGTCGGGTCACCGAACCGCTCGAGCGGATGGGGGCCAAAATCGACACCACCCCCGACGGCACCGCCCCGCTCCACATCCACGGCGGCCGCCGCCTGCACGGCATCCATTACGACATGCCGGTGGCCAGCGCCCAGGTCAAGTCGGCCCTGCTGCTGGCCGGTCTGTACGCCGAGGGGGAGACTTGCGTTGCCGAACCGGCGCCGACCCGCGACCACACCGAGCGCATGCTGCAGGGTCTGGGGTACGAGGTGCGCCGCAGCGGCAACCGCATCTGCCTGCGCGGCGGCGGCCGTCTGACCGCCGCCGACCTGGACGTTCCCGCCGACATCTCCTCGGCGGCTTTCTTCCTGGTGGGGGCCAGCATCGCTCCCGGTTCGGAGCTGGTGCTGGAACACGTGGGCATCAATCCCACCCGCACCGGGGTCATCGACATCCTACGTTTGATGGGGGCCAAGATCGAGGTCCACGATCCCCGCATGGTGGGTGGCGAGCCGGTGGCCGATCTGCGGGTGGTGTCCCGGCCGCTCAAGGGCGTCCACATCCCGGAGAAGCTGGTACCGTTGGCCATCGACGAGTTTCCGGTACTGTTCGTCGCCGCCGCCTGCGCCGAGGGGGAGACGGTACTCACCGGTGCGGCGGAACTCAGGGTCAAGGAGAGCGACCGTATCCAGTCGATGGCCGACGGGCTTCGAATTCTCGGCATCGACGCCCGTCCCACCCCCGATGGCATGATCGTCCGGGGCGGCAGGATCGGCGGTGGGCGGGTCCGTTCCCACGGCGACCACCGCATCGCCATGGCCTTCGCCATCGCCGCCCTGCGTGCCGAAGGGCCGGTCGAGATCGAGGACTGCGCCAACGTCAACACCTCGTTTCCGGGATTCGCCGATTTGGCCGCCCGTCTGGGATTGGGCATCGAGGTGGTGAAACATGCGTGAAGCGCCGGTATTGACCATCGACGGGCCCAGCGGCGCGGGGAAGGGGACCGTCAGCCGTCTCGTCGCCCAGAGGCTGGGATGGCATTTTCTCGACAGCGGGGCTATCTACCGCGCGCTGGCATGGGCGGCCCGTCGGCGCGGCGTCGACCTGAACGACCCGGACGCCGTGGCCCGGGTCGCCGGGGAGATGGATCTGGAATTTATCTGCGACGACGACGTCAAAGTCCTGGTGGACGGCGAGGACGTCACCGATCGTCTCCATACCGAGGAGTGCGGTCGGATCGCATCGAAAATCGCCGCCTATCCCCAGGTCCGTCGCGCCCTGCTCGACAAGCAACGCGCTTTCCGCCGCCCGCCGGGGCTGGTGGCCGACGGCCGCGACATGGGCACGGTGGTGTTTCCCGACGCGCCTTACAAGGTGTTTCTCACCGCCAGTGCCGAGGAAAGGGCCCGGCGTCGGTATTTGCAGTTGAAAGCCCAGGGATTGGATGTTACCCTTGACCAAATAATCAAGGACTTGGAAGAGCGGGACCGGCGCGACCGGGAGCGCGAGGAGTCGCCATTGGCGCCGGCAAGGGATGCCCTCGTCATCGATTCCTCGGACCTGTCGATCGACGAGGTGGTCGACAGGGTGCTGGCGTTGTTGCCGGCGACGGTAAAAAATCCATCGGGTGCCGCCGCTTCGTTGGGAAGCGGTGGTGAAGATCAACCTTAGACGAAACTGATCGTTGTTTTGAATTGTCCCGGCTCGGCCGGGCGTGGAAGTTATCAACATGAGCGAAAGCTTTGCGGAATTATTCGAAGAGAGTCTAGCCAAAACCGAAATGCGTCCGGGTACCCTGGTCAAGGCCAAGGTGGTGGACATCACCCCGGATGCGGTCATCGTCGATGCCGGCCTCAAATCCGAAGGCATCATCCCCAAGTGGCAATTCCAGAACGAGAACGGCGAGCTGGAAGTCCAGGTCGGCGACGAGGTGGAAGTGGCCCTCGACCTGGTCGAGGACGGTCTGGGCGCCACCCTGCTGTCGCGCGAGAAGGCCAAGCGCATGCGGGCTTGGGAGAAGCTGGAGGAAGCCTACGAGAAAGGCGAGATCGTCAAGGGGCGCATCACCGGCAAGGTGCGCGGCGGTTTCACCGTCGAGATCGGCCCCCTCAGGGCGTTCCTGCCGGGTTCCCTGGTGGACGTGCGGCCGGTGCGCGACACCAGCCATCTGGAGGGCCACGAGCTGGAGTTCAAGGTCATCAAGCTCGATCCCAAGCGCAACAACATCGTTCTGTCGCGCCGTGCCGTGGTGGAGCAGGAATACAGTGCCGAGCGCGAGGAGCTGCTCAAGAAGCTCAAGGATGGCGGCGTTGTCAAGGGGATCGTCAAGAATATCACCGACTACGGCGCCTTCATCGATCTCGGTGGCATCGACGGTCTGCTGCACATCACCGACATGGCCTGGAAACGGGTGCGGCATCCCTCGGAAGTGGTGCAGCTGGGCCAGGAGGTCGAGGTCAAGGTGCTGCGTTTCGACGAGGAGAAGCAGCGCGTCTCCCTGGGCCTCAAGCAGTTGAGCGAGGATCCTTGGAAGGACATCGCCCGCCGCTATCCGCCGGGTACCCGCCTGATCGGCCGGGTCACCAACCTGACCGACTACGGCTGCTTCGTGGAATTGGAGGACGGCGTCGAGGGTCTGGTGCACGTCTCCGAGATGGATTGGACCAACAAGAACGTCAATCCGGCCAAGGTGGTCCAGGTAGGTGACGAGGTCGAGGTCATGGTGCTCGACATCGACGAGGAGCGCCGCCGCATCTCCCTCGGCATGAAGCAGTGCAAGCCCAATCCGTGGGAGGAGTTCGCCGCCACCCACAAGAAAGGGGAGAAGATCAAGGGGGTCATCAAGTCGATCACCGACTTCGGCATCTTCGTCGGTCTCGAAGGCGGCATCGACGGTCTGGTGCACCTGTCCGACATCTCCTGGAACGAACCGGGCGAGGAGGCCATCCGCCAGTACCGCAAGGGGCAGGAGATCGAAGCGGTCATCCTGGCCATCGATCCGGAACGCGAGCGTATTTCCCTCGGCATCAAGCAGCTGGAACAGGATCCGTTCCAGAGCTACCTGGCCGAGCACGAGCGCGGCAGCATCGTCAAGGGCGTGGTCCGGGAAGTCGATGCCAAGGGCGCTGTGGTCGAACTGGCCGAAGGGGTGCTGGGTTACCTGAGGGCCTCCGAGATCAAGCGTGACAAGGTGGAGGACGCCCGTACCCTGCTCAAGGAAGGGGACGAGGTCGAGGCCAAGTTCATCGGGGTGGACAAGAAGAACAAGATGATTCTGCTGTCCATCAAGGCCAAGGAGGAAGACGAGGAGCGGGCGGCCATCAAGGATTACACCCAGCAGTCCGTGGGTGCTCCCACCCTGGGTGACCTGTTCAAGGAACAGATGGAAGACAAGGGTTAGCGACCTCCGAAACCGGTCGGCGAGGGGGCGGCAGCGCCCCCTCTTTGCTTTGTGGGGCATGAGCCGTGAACAAATCCGCTCTGATCGAAAACATCGTGGAACGCCTTTCCAAGGAAAAAGGCATCGAACTCAATGCCAAGGACGTCGAGCTGGCGGTCAAGAAGATCATCGACTATCTCGGCGAGGCCCTGTCCCAGGGGCAGCGCATCGAGATCCGGGGATTCGGCAGTTTCACCCTGCGCTACCGGCCGCCGCGGATGGGGCGTAATCCGCGTACCGGTGATCCGGTGCCGTTGCCGGCCAAACACGTTCCCCATTTCAAGCCGGGCAAGGATTTGCGCGAACGGGTCAACGCAGCGGCGAAGAAGGGGCTGGAGGGCTGATCCATGCTCGATCCCCATTTGCTGAGACAATCCCTGGACGAGGTGGTGCGCCGCCTGGCGAGGCGGGGTTTCGTGCTCGACAAGGAAGCCTATCTGGCCCTGGAGGAAAGACGCAAGGCGCTTCAGGTGCGCACCCAGCAGCTGCAGAGCGAGCGCAACACCCGATCCAAAGCCATCGGCCAGGCCAAAGCCCGCGGGGAGGACATCGAGCCCCTCAGGGCGGAGGTCGCCCGTTTGGGTGAGGAATTGAAAGCCTGTCAGCAGGAACTCGGCGAGGTGCAGGCGCGGTTGCAGGCGTTCCTCCTGAGTCTGCCGAACCTGCTCGACGACGACGTGCCCGACGGGGAATCCGAGGCCGACAACGTCGAGGTGGCCCGCTGGGGCGAGCCGCCCCGTTTCGATTTCGAGCCCCGGGATCACGTGGACCTGGGTGCCAGGCTGGGGCTGGACTTCGACGCCGCCGCCAAGATCACCGGTGCCCGCTTCGTGGTCATTCGCGAGCCGCTGGTGCGCCTCCACCGGGCCCTGATCCAGTTCATGCTGGATCTCCACACCGGCGAGCACGGCTATGGCGAAGTCTACGTGCCGTATCTGGTCAACGCTCAGTCCCTGATCGGGACCGGCCAGTTGCCCAAGTTTGAGGAAGATTTGTTTCGTGTCGATCACGATCCGCCGTGGTATCTGATCCCCACCGCCGAAGTGCCGGTCACCAATCTGATCCGCGACGAGATCTTGCCGCCGGAGGCGTTGCCGCTGAAGCTGGTGGCGCACACCCCCTGCTTCCGTGCCGAGGCCGGCGCCTACGGCAGGGACGTGCGCGGCATGATCCGCCAGCACCAGTTCGAAAAGGTGGAGCTGGTGCAGATCGTCCCGCCGCAACGTTCGGCCGAGGCGCACGAGGCCCTGACCGGCCACGCCGAGGCGGTGCTGCGGCGCTTGGGGTTGCCGTACCGCAAGGTGGTCCTGTGCGCCGGCGACACCGGTTTTTCCGCCGCCAAGACCTACGACCTGGAGGTTTGGCTGCCGGGGCAGAACACCTACCGGGAGATCTCCTCCTGCAGCAACTTCCGCGATTTCCAGGCCCGGCGTATGAAGGCACGCTGGCGCAACCCGGAAACCGGCAGGCCCGAACCGGTCCATACCCTCAACGGCTCGGGGTTGGCGGTCGGCCGGACCCTGATCGCGGTGATGGAGAACTATCAGCAGGCCGACGGCAGCATCCGGGTGCCGGAAGCGTTGCGGCCTTATATGGGCGGGCTGGAAGCGATCACCGCTTGAAGAAAAGGCATCGCATGTCCGCCCGTCGGTGACGGGGGATTCGACGGGTGCGGTGGGTGTCCGAGACACCACGACGGTGAGTGGAACGAAAGGGAGATGAGGTTATGAAAATCATGCTTTTGGGGCCGCCTGGTTCCGGCAAGGGAACCCAGGCGAAGTTCATCTGCGAGCGTTACGGCATTCCCCAGATTTCCACTGGGGACATGCTGCGGGCCGCGGTGCAGGCCGGCACCGAGCTGGGCAAACGGGTCAAGGCGATCATGGACGCCGGCGAGCTGGTGCCCGACGACATCATCCTTGCCCTGATTCGCGAGCGTATCGCCCAGCCCGACTGCGCCGACGGCTTTCTGCTCGACGGTTTTCCCCGCACCATCGCCCAGGCCGAAGGGTTGGAGAAGATGGGGGTGGCGCTCGATTGGGTGGTCGAGATCGAGGTGCCCGACGAGGAGATCGTCAAGCGCCTCAGCGGCCGCCGGGTCCATCCCGGTTCGGGGCGGGTCTATCACCTGCTGTACAATCCCCCCAAGGAGGACTGCAAGGACGACGTCACCGGCGAGCCCCTGATCCAGCGCGACGACGACAAGGAAGAAACCGTGCGCAAGCGCCTCGATGTCTATCACCGCCAGACCGCGCCGCTGGTGGATTTCTATCGCCGGCGCGCCGCCGAGGGCAAGGTGAAGTTCGCCACCGTGTCCGGTCTCGGCGGCGTGGAGGAGGTCCGTGACCGGATCTTTCGGGTGCTCGACCAGGGTTAGGACAACTTCGCCGCCTGCTGCCGGTCGAAAGTTCGTTCACTGAACGCAAACGAAAACGGGAAACCGATGGCAAAAACCTTATATGACAAGATCTGGGACGCTCACGTCATCCGCACCGAGGAAGACGGCAGTTCCCTGCTCTACATCGACCGCCAACTGATTCACGAGGTCACCTCGCCCCAGGCCTTCGAGGGGCTGCGGTTGGCCGGGCGCAAGCCCTGGCGCCCCGAGGCCAACCTGGCGGTGGCCGACCACAACGTCCCTACCAAGGACCGCGCCAAAGGGATCGCCGATCCCGTTTCCCGCCTTCAGGTGGAGACCTTGGAGAAGAACTGCCGCGAGTTCGGCATTCCGGTGTTCTCCATGAGCGACCACCGTCAGGGCATCGTTCACGTGGTGGGTCCGGAGGAGGGGTTCACCCTGCCGGGCATCACCCTGGTGTGCGGCGATTCCCACACCTCGACCCACGGCGCCCTGGGAGCGCTGGCCTTCGGCATCGGCACTTCCGAGGTGGAGCACGTCCTCGCCACCCAGACCCTGTGGATGAAGAAGGCCCGGAACATGCAGGTCCGGGTCGAGGGGCGCGTGGGTCCCGGGGTGACCGCCAAGGACATCGTTCTGGCCATCATCGGCGAGATCGGCACCGCCGGCGGCACCGGCTACACCATCGAATTCGCCGGCGAGGCCATCGCCGCTCTTTCGGTGGAAGGGCGCATGACGGTGTGCAACATGGCCATCGAGGCCGGGGCGCGGGCCGGGCTGATCGCGGTGGACGACGCCACCATCGAGTATCTGCAGGGGCGTCCCCTGGCCCCCAAGGGGGCGCTGTGGGACCGGGCGGTGACCGCCTGGCGGGAACTGCACAGCGATCCCGACGCCGTCTTCGACCAGGTAGTGACCCTGGATGCGGCCACCATCGAACCGCAGGTGACCTGGGGCACCTCGCCGGAGATGGTGGTGCCGGTGAGCGCCCGCGTGCCCGATCCGGCTCAGGAGAAGGACCCCACCAAGCGCAAGGGAATGGAGCGGGCTTTGGAATACATGGGACTGACGCCTGGAACCCCGATCGAAGACATCCGTCTGGACAAGGTCTTCATCGGCTCTTGCACCAATTCCCGGATCGAGGATCTGCGTGCCGCCGCTGCGGTCGTCAAGGGCCGCAAGGTGGCCGATACCATCAAGCTGGCGATGGTGGTGCCCGGTTCGGGGCTGGTCAAAGAACAGGCCGAGGCCGAAGGTCTCGACCGCATCTTCAAGGAAGCCGGCTTCGAATGGCGCGATCCGGGGTGTTCTATGTGTCTGGCGATGAACGCCGACCGTCTGGAGCCGGGCGAGCGCTGCGCCTCCACCTCCAACCGCAATTTCGAGGGCCGTCAGGGTTACGGCGGCCGTACCCATCTGGTGAGTCCGGCCATGGCGGCCGCTGCGGCGATCGCCGGCCGTTTCGTCGATGTGAGGAAGTTCTGATGTTAGCGTTCGATCGAGTCAAGTCCCAGGTGATCCCGTTGGATCGGGCCAACGTGGACACCGATGCCATCATTCCCAAGCAGTTCCTGAAATCCATCCGCCGCACCGGCTTCGGCCCGTTCCTGTTCGACGAATGGCGTTATCTCGACCGCGGCGAGCCGGACATGGACTGCAGCCGGCGGCCGAAGAATCCCGATTTCGTGCTGAACAAACCGGAATACGCCCACGGGCAGATTCTGCTCACCCGGGAGAACTTCGGCTGCGGTTCCTCGCGCGAGCACGCTCCCTGGGCGCTGGCCGACTACGGTATCCGGGTCATCATCGCTCCCAGCTTCGCCGACATCTTCTACAACAACTGTTTCAAGAACGGCATCCTGCCCATCGTCCTCGACGCCGACACCGTCGATCGGTTGTTCCGGGAGGTGGGTCCGGGGTACGAACTGGAAGTGGTGTTGGAGACCCAGACCATCGTCAAGCCGGACGGCAGCGTGATCGGCTTCGACATCGATCCCTCGCGCAAGGAGCGGCTGCTCAAGGGGTTGGACGACATCGCCCTGACCCTGGCGTTCGCCGACGACATCCGCGCCTACGAGGCGCGCCGCCGCGAGGAGGCCCCCTGGCTGTTCGCGCCGGTCGATCCTTGCACTTGAATGATTCGCCGCAGAGACGCGCAGTAGCCTCTGCGTCTTGGTGGTGAACGGCCTCGTTAACTGGATCTAGAGAGATTTATGACGAAAAAAATCGCAGTTCTTCCCGGTGACGGTATCGGCCCGGAGATCATCCGTGAAGCCTTGAAGGTGCTCGACTGTCTGCGCGAGGAATTCGGCGTCGCGGTGGAAATCGAAGAAGCCCTGGTGGGCGGCGCCGCTTACGACGCCACCGGCACCCCTTTGCCCGAGGAAACCTTGAAGCTGGCCAAGGCCGCCGATGCGGTGCTGCTGGGAGCGGTGGGCGGGCCGCGCTGGGAACCGCTGGATTATTCGGTGCGCCCGGAACGGGCCCTGCTGGGCCTGCGTTCGGAATTGGAGTTGTTCGCCAACCTGCGGCCGGCGGTGCTCTATCCCCAGTTGGCCGACGCTTCCACCCTCAAGCCCGAGGTGGTTTCCGGCCTCGACATCCTCATCGTCCGCGAGCTCACCGGTGGGATCTATTTCGGCAAGCCCCGCGGGGTACGGACCCTGGACAGCGGTGAGCGGGTCGGTATCAACACCTTGGTCTACAGCGAATCGGAGATCCGCCGCATCGCCCGGGTGGCCTTCGATACCGCCATGAAGCGGAACCGGCGCCTGTGTTCGGTGGACAAGGCCAACGTCCTCGAATGCACCGAGCTGTGGCGTGAGGTGGTCACCGAGGTGGGCCGGGACTATCCGGCGGTGGAACTGACCCACATGTACGTGGACAACGCCGCCATGCAACTGGTGCGGGCCCCGAAGCAGTTCGACGTCATGGTTACCACCAACATGTTCGGCGATATCCTGTCCGACTGCGCCGCCATGCTCACCGGCTCCATCGGGATGCTGCCGTCGGCTTCTCTCGACGAGCATGGCAAGGGGATGTACGAGCCGATCCACGGCAGCGCTCCGGACATCGCCGGCAAAGGGATCGCCAATCCATTGGCGACCATTCTGTCGCTGGGGATGTTGTTCCGTTATTCTTTCGGGGACGAGGCCGTCTCCGCTCGCATCGACCGGGCGGTGACCGCTGCCCTCGACAGCGGGGTGCGTACCGCCGACATCTGGTCCGAAGGCACCCGCAAGGTGTCCACCGCCGAGATGGGCGACGCGGTGGTGGAAGCGCTCAGGCAATTGAAATGATTTTTCACCGCACAAGAGGGTGATTTTTCAAAAACTCCGCGTTCTCTGCGTCTCTGCGGTGCGGAAAAAACCGGGTGGAAAATGATGAAAAGGTACAATGTTGCAGTCGTCGGTGCCACCGGTGCGGTGGGCGAGGCGATGCTGGAGATTCTCGCCGAGCGCGATTTTCCCGTGGGCGAAGTCTATGCCCTGGCCAGCGCCCGCTCGGAAGGGGAGAAGATCCGCTTCAAGAACCGCACTCTGGTGGTTCAAGATCTGGCCAAGTTCGATTTCAGAAAGGTTCAGATCGGCCTGTTTTCCGCCGGCGCGTCGGTGTCGGCCGAATACGCCCCCCTCGCCGCCGAGGCCGGCTGCGTGGTGATCGACAACACTTCCCAGTTCCGCTACGACGACGACATCCCCCTGGTGGTGCCGGAGGTCAATCCGGAGAAGGTGGCCGACTACCGCCACCGCGGCATCATCGCCAATCCCAACTGTTCCACCATCCAGATGGTGGTGGCCCTGAAACCGATTCATGACGCCGTCGGGATCGAGCGCATCAACGTCTGCACCTATCAGGCGGTTTCCGGTTCCGGCAAGGAAGCCATCGAGGAACTGGCGATGCAGACCGCCTATCTGCTCAACGGCAAACCTATAGAGCCCAAGGTCTATCCCAAGCAGATCGCCTTCAACTGCCTGCCCCACATCGACGTCTTCCTCGACAACGGCTACACCAAGGAAGAGATGAAGATGGTGTGGGAGACCCGCAAGATCCTGGGGGACGACACCATCCAGGTCAATCCCACCACGGTGCGGGTGCCGGTGTTCTACGGCCACAGCGAGGCGGTCCACATCGAGACCCGGGAAAAGATCGGCGCCGACGAAGCCCGCCGCCTTCTGGAACGGGCGCCGGGGGTGGTGGTGCTCGACCGGCGCGAGCCGGGCGGCTATCCGACGGCGGTGACCGAGGCGGCCGGACGCGATCCGGTCTACGTCGGTCGGATTCGCGAAGACATCTCCCACCCGCGGGGGCTGAATCTGTGGGTGGTGGCGGACAACGTTCGCAAAGGGGCGGCCCTCAACAGCGTTCAGATCGCGGAGTTGCTAGTCAAAAGCCATATTTGAGCTATTCTTACCCACAGAGGTAAGAACTGCTCGAATAGGAGATTGACGTGCGCAACTTCGCGAAGACCCTGGCGGTGATGGGCGTTCTCACGCCGGCCGGCGTGAATGCACTGGGGGTGGGGGAGATCAAGCTGCACTCCGCACTCAATCAGA
>JALSGR010000219.1 GCA_026982635.1 Methylothermaceae bacterium
ACGTGACCGAGGAGAACATCCAGGCCCGCTGCCGGGGCGTCACCCTGATGGCCATCTCCAACAAGTTCCGCCGCCTGGTGCTGTCCACCGGCAACAAGAGCGAGATGAGCGTCGGTTACGCCACCCTGTACGGCGACATGGCCGGGGGGTACGCCCCGATCAAGGACGTCATGAAACTCAAGGTGTACGCCCTGGCGGAGGCGATCAACCGGGAACGGGAGATTATTCCCGCCCGGGTCCTGGTGCGCCCGCCGTCGGCGGAGCTGGCGCCGGGGCAGAAGGACGAGGACAGCCTGCCCCCCTATGCCGTGCTGGATCCGATTCTGGCGATGTACGTGGAGCAGGATTTTTCCATCGAGGAAATCGTCGCCGCCGGCTTCGACGAAGCCACGGTCCGGCGGGTGGTCGAGCTAGTGGACCGCAACGAGTACAAACGCCGTCAGGCCCCGCCCGGGGTGAGGATCAGCCCGCGCGCTTTCGGCCGTGACCGCCGTTATCCCATCACCAACGGCTTCCGTCCCGGGCGGTGACCGCAGAACATCCAACCGCACAAGGTCACCCTGGCGGTGTTCGAGCAGCGGCTGCTCCTGGACACGTTCGCCGCCGTGCTCTTTTCCCCGGACAGCCTGTGGGGCGGGTGACGCCGATCATCGGATACGTGATCGATTCTTTTTCTCACAATTTCATCGCGATCAACCGCTTGGCCTAAGCGGACCCGGACCCATCCGGCCGCATCGCACCATATCCCACTGACGTTTTGGCGCCGAAGCCCAGCCAATCGAAGGCGTGATCGAAGGCGGATTTCAGCAGCTTTTTCCAATGTTCGTCTTTCGTCAATTCTGGCGCGAGTCGCGCCAAGCGGGCATGGTCGCATTGGACGTGGAAAGTGAAACCGGAACCGGGCGGCACGGTGAGGAAGGGGATAGGTGTCGGCAGGCCGGAGTCGTGGGGTTGCCGGCCGTCACGGTAGTAGTGGGTCTGGTGGGGCGTCATGATCTCCACCATGAGCCTGTCGCCCTTGATGTCAGGGATGACGTCCCAAAAGCTGAGCACGCCACGGAAGTGTTCGGTCTGGCGGTCTTCGGTTTCCAGGCCGAACAAAAGATCCAGCGCGGTGAGCGGTACGGTTTTCTTGTCGATCGTGATCTCGCTCACCGTTTTATCGGTCCATTCGCTGTCACCCCAGTCACCGGAAATCAGTTCCCGTGCTGCCTGGCGCAGTACGCCCTTGACGCCGCTGCCGGGCAAGTATGGCAAGCCGTAGGGCCACAGGAAGGAAAAACCGTTTTCCAGCGGGTGTTCGTTGCCCATTCCGGTGACGAAAGGGGCTGTGGATCGGGCAGGTAGGGTGAAGCAGTGGGGCAAGGCGGCGGCCAGTGATTTTTGACGTGCCGATATGGCTGCCATTGCTGCTTTTTCGGATTGCGACAAAGCACAGGCTGCATTGATGGCTGAAACCTTGTTTTCCTCTCGCAGTTCACGTTCTTCTTGATCCCGCCCGCGCACTCGATAAACGATATCATGCGTGCTCCACAAAGCCTGATGGGTACATTCATTGACCCCCCACAGCTTGAGATACATTCCAAAACGTAAGCCGGTCGAAGCCTGTTTGAAGTCTTGCCCCAGATAGGCGGGCACCGCTGCAATACTCATCGGAGAGCTCCCCCCTCTGTCAGGATAGAAGTCGCCTTCCCGATGTGGGACCCTAAGAGACGTTGAGAGGGGGTGGAACGAGGAGCAAGCATGCGCTATACACCCGAACGCAAAGAGGCGGTACTGAGGAAGATGCT
>JALSGR010000220.1 GCA_026982635.1 Methylothermaceae bacterium
CCCGAGTTAGCTCCCACGAGTTGGGTGCAGATCGGCCTCCGTCAAGCTGCATGAGCGACACTTGGCAGTTTCGCCGGTGTATTCGTCTGCAGCCGGGCACGTCTGCCGTCAGCCAGTGCGGCGGTTCGAAGTCGCGCCAGAGCCCAGCGGACGAACGCTTGCCAATGACCGTTCACGTCGATGCAGCGTAGCTGGATGACGGCCTGGGCTCGTTGGCGGATCCACCGCATGCCGCCATGATCGCAGCGCTTGGCGATGACGTACTTGATGGCGCCCTCGACTTGCCCGGTGCCTACCTCAAGATCTTCGGCTCGGTAGGTCCCATAGTTGAGCTTGTCGAGCCGCCTTTCCAGGTAGCGAATGGCGTCCGACAGCCGCTTTCGACGGCCCTTGTTCCCAGGTCCGGTCTTTGGCGTCTCGGCCAGCCAGACACGAAGATCATCGAGTACCAAGGTAGCTTTATCGCCATAGAGACGGTTTTCCTGGACGCGAACCCAGGCGGCCAGCTCCGGGCTTCCTTCGCGGTGCCGGGCTCGCCCTGCGTCCCAAAGCTTCTCCAGCACATGCACGACATCGACGGTGACGACACGATTCGGGAAATCGGCGGTGTTGAAGTACTCGTCGGTGTACAGGTGAAGGTCCGGATCACCGTCGGTGACAATCTGCACAGTCTTGGTGGTCCCCTTGCCGAAACCACGTCGCTCGGCTTCCTCGAGCGCATACTCGAAGGCATGGCGCTTCTTGCCAAAGGACGCGTACACCCGTCGATTCAGTGGGCCGAGAAGAAGCTTTCCCTCCCGCTTCAGCGTGTAGGTCACGACCATCATGACCTGCTTTCCATTCTTGGACTTGTCTCCCTTCTTCCTGCGTGGTGCCCGCCCCCGCTTCTTCCGCAGGTCTCGACCTCGATGGCGGGGAGAAGGAGCCGCCACGCGCTCGGCGCGCTCTCCGCGACGCTTCTGCAGCTCCGACTCTCGTGCCGTCGGCACGCACTTCCCGTCGAGCATGACCACCAAAACCTCACCGTCGCCCTCGGGAACGGGGGCCACCTCGAACCATCTGCCGGTGTGGTGCCCGAGCCCCAGGACGGTCTGTTCCAGAACCTCCGTCGAGGGTGGTTGTGGCACGAACCAGCCCAGCACCTCCCGTGCCTCGGCGAAGCTCATCCGCGTGGCGAGTCGGGCCCCGGTGGACAGCAGGTTCGGACTGATCCGGTCCCCCAGCAGCCCCAGCTCGAAGTCGAGGGGGCAGTGTCCCACTCCGCCGTCTATCGGCCGCGCATAGGACCGACGATAGCGGACCACGCCGAACCAGGTGTTGAACGAGCGCGGCTCCGGCGTCGACATGCGGTAGACGGTGTCGCCGATCGAGTACGTGCTCGACCGCTCTCGGCGGTCCTTTGCCTCGGCGACGGCCAGCATCAGCTCCACGGCTGCTCGGCCCGTGCCACGCAGCAGTTCACGAAGCTGAACCTCGAAGTCCTCGAAGAGCTCGTCGGACCGGCTGCACGGCCAGAAGAGAGCGAGCTCGCGCACGGCCTCGAGCGCACGGTCTAGCCGGGTGATTCGCTCATCGAGCGATGCCCGGTCACGGGTGCGGTCCGCCGGCGGGGTGATGATGAGGGACAGCTGCACGGTCGGTCGGGTTATCTTGGGCATTCGCGGCCTTCGGTTGTGATGGTTGGCGTCAATCACCTTCCTGAACACCCGATTGGCCGCGTTCATCCATTCACGCCGCGAAATTCACGCCTCCGAAAGCTGACGGAGGCCCGGCTGCACCAG
>JALSGR010000221.1 GCA_026982635.1 Methylothermaceae bacterium
CCGGCCTCGACGATCTCGTCGCGGGTGGCGCCCGCATGGACGGCGCTCTTGACGTGGGAGCCGATGCACCATTCGCACTGACTCGCCACCGCCAGGGCGACGTTGATGAGTTCCTTCTCGCGGATCGACAGCGCCGGTCCCGATTCGGTCTCCCGGAAAAAGTGGGAGAAAGCCCGGGTCTCGGTGGGATACTTCTTGCGCAGATAGGCGAGGGCCTCGTGCATCTGCGCCATCTTCGTTTTCATGGGATTGTCGGACATGGTGTACCTCGTGGTTCGAGCGTTAAAGGACCGTCGCCAGGATAGGGCGAAACTTCGTCAGTACCAGCAGCAGGGCCCCCAGGGGTAATACCACCAGTACCGGAAGTAAGGGTAGACCATCACCGGGGGATTGCTTTCCCGCTTGGGCCACAGGTGCCAGCGTTCGGCGGCTACCACCGGTACCCGGATCGTGCGCTTCCCCACGGTGATTTCCGCGGTGCCGTCGATGCGACCGATCACGGTCAATTCCCGCCCCCGGGGATAGATCTCCGGGTCGAGGAAGGCCGGCGTGACGGCCAGGAAACGCCCTTCGGGTTCGACGTTCAGGCGGGGGCGGCCGGAACGGTCCAGGGGACGGGCGAGGATCTGGATACGGGTTTCCTTCTCCCCGTTCTCCAGTTTGAGGATCGTGCCGCCCCAGCGCACTTGCCGACCGCGATAGTCGTCGGGATGGGCTCGCACCTCGGCCAGAGTCGCCGGTACGACCGGGCCTTGCAGTTCCGGCGGCACGGTGGCGCAGGCGCTCAGAAGCAGGAGCAGCAGCATGCCGATCCGACCGAAGCGGCAGGGGAAACGGTTCATGGATACCTCCAAGGCTTTTTCACAGGGTGATCTTCATCCAGAGACGAAGGAAGCAGGCGGCCCATGATGGTATTCTAACCGTCCCGCTGACCGATAGGGTGAAGATTTCCATGGCACAGACGGCCGCTTATCTGCAGGCCTTCGTCGGTTTTCTCGCCATCGTCAATCCCATGGGGGCGGTGCCGGTCTTTCTGGCCCTGGCGTCGGATCGCGTTCCTGCCGAGCGGCGGGGTATCGCCCGCAGCGCCGCCCTGACGGTGCTGTCGGTATTGCTGGCGGCGCTTTGGGGCGGGGATACGCTGCTGCGTTTCTTCGGTATCGGCATCCCCGCCTTTCGCGTCGGTGGTGGTCTGCTGATCATCCTCATGGCCATCGCCATGCTGCACGCCCGCCAGAGTCACGCCGCCCATACCGAGGACGAGGCAGCGGAGGCCGGCGAGCGGGAGGCCATCGGCGTGGTGCCGCTGGGCGTTCCGTTGATGGCTGGGCCCGGTGCCATCAGCTTGGTGATCGTCACCGCCCATCAGTTGGCGTCGATTGTGGACCGGCTCTGGTTGAGCCTGTGCGTGTTCGCCGTGGCGACGATCGTCTGGCTCGTGCTCCATCTGGCCGAGCCCATCGGCCGGGCGTTGGGGGTGACCGGACTCAACATCATGATCCGGATCATGGGATTGCTGCTGGCCGCCATCGGAGCGCAGATTCTCGCCGAGGGCGGGGTGGCGCTGATAGCGGATTTGTTGCCGGGGTGAGGCCGATGCCCAAAGTTCAGGGATACAGCTTCGACGCCACGGGATTGGTCGAATGCGGCGACGAGGCGGTGGAGAAGCTGGCCGAATGGCGCCATACCGATCGGGTCAACTGGATTCGCATCCAGGGGCGCCCCGGGTCGATGTGGCTGCAGCGTTACGGCGACCGTCTCGG
>JALSGR010000222.1 GCA_026982635.1 Methylothermaceae bacterium
CGGGCGTTGACGGTGATGGGGCGATGAGACTGCGGCCGCGGGACGCCCGCTTCAAGGTGATGCCTGAGACTGCGGCGCCCAGGCCCCGGGGGGCGCGGCTTGCCGCGGTGTCGTTCTGGCTGTCGGTCGTTCTGCTGCTCGTGCTGTTGCTGTACCATCTGGGGCGGGGCTGGTTTTTCGTGCGTGTCGAAGGCACGGTGCGTCTGTCCGGCTATGGACTGTTCAGCGACCGGGCGCTGGTGCTCCGGACTCTCGAGGTCCGGGAAGGCGACCGGGTCGCCGCCGGCCAGGCGGTCGCCGATGTGGTTCCCCTGGACGAAGATGCGGGCGGAGAGGCCGATTCGCTCCGCTATCGCTTGCGCCAGCTCGGACGGGCCTGGAAACTGGTCCAGGCCGATGCCTGGGACCGCCTGAAGCGGTCCCCCGAGTTGCTGGCTCTATTGCCGGAAAGTTATATCCGGGAGCGAGAGCTGGCCGGGGCTCCGGTTGAAAAGTTGTTCGAGCTGGCGCCGGTGAAACCGGCGATCCCCTGGTGGCGTCAGGCCGCCTTGGCCGGTCTGGCCCGGGAGATGCAGCGTCTCGAAGAGGCGCTGCGCCGTCAGTCCTCGTCCCGGCGTCTTACCGTCCCGTATCCGGGAAGGGTGGTGCGGATCTTCAAGCATACCGGAGACGAGGTCCGTCCCGGCGAACTGATCCTGCGGGTGCAGACGGGCGGATGCGAAGTCCATGCCCCGGTACCCTGGTCGCAACTGGCGGCCCTGTCGGAACGCCGCCGGGTGCGCCTGCGGCTTCCGGACGGCAGCCGGTGGACGGCACAGGTGGTGCGCTGGACGGCGGCCGCCGCGCCCTACGATGACCACCGCTATCTGAAACGTTATTTCCCCGGCCACGAGGAAGGCTGGCGCTTCGTGCTGCGGCCTTCGGAGCCGGATTTTCCCTGTGACCGCCTGGATCGCGGGGTGGTCGAAGTCGAATTTCCCCGCCGTTTTCTGCCTCAATGGATCGTGGATTTGTCATGAGTACCGTTTCCGATACGTTACAGGAACCCATCTCCGTCGAACGGCTGGCCGAACCGGCATCGCCCGAGGAGGCGCTGCAGCCCGGCCGATTCCTCGTACTCGAGGGAAGCCCCGCCTGGGCCGGGGCCGTGTTGCGGCGCATTCGCCGTCACCCGGTCGCGGCGGTCTATCTCAAGCCGGTGGCCTGGGTGTCGGAGAAGGAATCGGAGGAATCCGACTTCGATCTGGTACTGGCCGACGCCGATGCGGCCGCACTGGAAACCTGGCGCCGCAAGGCGGGGGGCATCTGGTCCCGGGTCGTGCAACTGCTGGATTGGGACCGGCTGCCGGACCGCAGCCTGAAACTGCGCTTGCTGCGTTATCTGGCCACCCGGGGCGGGGTGTTGCAGCCCCGGCGTACCAGCCGGATTCCTGTGGGGTTCGTCTATCGGGGCATGGGGGCGCTGGTGGGCGACGGCGGTCCCGAGCTGTTTGCGCTGCTGGAGGAACTGGCGGCGGACGGTTACCTCGATGCCGATTTCTTCACCCGGGCGCCTTTCTGCCAGGGTTGCGGCAGCGCCTTTCTCCATTTCATCGAGATCTGTCCCCGGTGCGGCAGTGCGGAACTGCAGGCGGAACAGGTCCTGCACCATTACCGTTGCGCCTACGTCGGTCCCATCGACGATTTTCGCCAGGGCCAGGGGCTGGTGTGTCCCAAGTGTCAGGTGCCCCTGAGACAACTGGGGACCGACTACGACCGGCC
>JALSGR010000223.1 GCA_026982635.1 Methylothermaceae bacterium
TCCAACGTGCAGTTTCAACGCGAATCACAGTAAAACCTCGCAAATAAAGTTTGTCAATATTTTTGTTTATAAAGTTAATATTGAGCGGACATCGAAACACGGTACACTGAGATCATCATCACGATTCAGGAGGAAAACGTGCTCACCAGCTTCGGCGAACGCCAGCAGCAGTTGCTCGGCCTGCTGCTGGAAAACAAGTCCGGCATGACCATGGAGGAGCTCGCCCGCGCTCTGGGGGTGTCCAAACCGGCGGTCCATCAGCATCTGACCGTCCTGGAACGGGATGGCTACGTCACCCGCCGCGCTCTGGTGAAAACCGGCGGCCGCCCCAGTCAAGTCTATGCCCTCAGCGACCGGGGCATCCACCTGTTTCCCAAGCACTACGCCTGGTTCTCCCGCTTGCTGCTGGAGCAACTGCTCGAACAGATGGGCAGCGAGGCGGTGGAGAAACTGCTCTACCGCCTCGGCCGCGAAACCGCCGCCTCGCTACGAGAACGGCTCCAGGACAAGGAAGGAGTGGAAAGGATCCGAGAAGTGGTGCGAATTATGCGGGAATTCGGCTACCAGGCCCGGGTGGTGGAAACGGAAGACGGCCTGCCGGAGATCAGCGCCAAGAACTGCGTCTACCACGACCTGGCCAAAGCCCACCGGGAAGTCTGCGCCCTGGACCTGGGCCTGCTGGACGGCCTGCTGGAGGGCACCGTGGTCCAGAAAACCTGCATGGTCCGTGGCGGCGGCGACTGCCGTTTCTGTCTCCAGCGCCAGAAGGAAGAAAACCGATCCATCCCGAGAGGCCGGAACCCCCGCCAGTAGAACCGGATCCGCCTGACCCGCCCTTTGCGGCGAGAAGACGGCAAAGGCAAAGGGGTCAGGCTTTCGTTTTTTTGTTTCGGGGGAACGAGGGAAAGAAAAAAGAAAAGCCTGACCCCAAAGGCGGGTATCAGGGATTGCGGCGGTATTCCGCCGTCACGGTGGTATAGATCCCGCCGCGGACGTTGAACTTGGCTTCGATCCGCATCCAGCGCGGCTGACAGGCGGCCACCAGGTCGTCGAGGATCTGGTTGGTGACCGCCTCGTGGAAGGCGCCTTCGTCACGGTAGGACCAGAGATACAGTTTGTAGGACTTGAGTTCGATGCAGAGTCGGTCGGGAATATATTCGATCAGGATGGTGGCGAAGTCCGGCTGGCCGGTCTTGGGACACAGGCAGGTGAACTCGGGGGACTCGATGCGGATGGTGTAGTCGCGCTCCGGGTTGGGGTTGGGGAAGGTTTCCAGTTCTCTACTCGGCTTGGCAGTCATGGGGCGATCGTGAATCCACAATTGGTCGAGGTCGGTATAATACGAGATTTTACCCTCCTTGGACGATCGGTCCGGGCAAACATTCCCCCATGCGTCTGGAAAAGATCAAGCTCGCCGGCTTCAAATCCTTCGTCGATCCCACCACCCTGGTCCTTCCCGGCCGGCTGATCGGTATCGTCGGTCCCAACGGCTGCGGCAAGTCGAACATCATCGACGCCATCCGCTTCGTCATCGGGGAAAGCTCGGCCAAGCACCTGCGCGGCAGCGCCATGAGCGACGTGATCTTCAACGGCTCGGCCAATCGCGCCCCGGTGTCTCTGGCCTCGGTGGAACTGATCTTCGACAACGGCGACGGCCAGGCCGGCGGGGAGTTCGCCCGCTATGCCCAGATCTCGGTCAAGCGCCAGGTGACCCGGGAAGGTCAGTCCCAGTATTTTCTCAACGGCAGCCGCTGTCGCCGCCGCGACGTCATGGATCTATTCCTGGGAACCGGTCTGGGTCCACGCAGCTACGCCATCATCGAACAGGGCATGGTGTCGCGTTTCATCGAGGCCCGCCCCGAGGAATTGCGCCTGTTCATCGAGGAGGCCGCGGGGCTTTCCAAATACAAGGAACGGCGCCGGGAGACCGAAATCAAGCTGGCGCACACCCGGGCCAATCTGGAACGGGTCGCCGACATCCGACGCGAGCTGCAGGGGCAGGTCAACCGTCTGGCGCGCCAGGCGAGGAAGGCGGAAAAATTCCGGAAATTGGAACGGGAGATCGTCCGGCACCGCCATCAATTGCTCGCCATGCAATGGCGCGAAGCCGACGACGCCTATCGGCGCCGGCAAGCGGAACTGAGCGAGCTGGAGCGGCGGTCGAAGGCCGAAGAAGCCCAGTGGCAACTGGCCCGGAAGGCCGCCGCCCAGGCGCGCCGGGAAGTGGAAGAACTGGAAAAGCAATTGCAGCGCCACCAGGCCGATCTCTACCGGATCGACGCCGACATCAGCCGCTGCGACCAGGCGCTCCGCCACGCGGAACAGGCGAGACGTCAGCGCCGCCAACGCCTCGAGGAATGGCGCGAGGAACTCGAACGCACCCGCACCACCCTGGCCCAGGATCAGGAACAACTGGCCGAACTGAAGGCGCAGCGGGAGCGGCTGGAGGCCGAACTGGCCGAGGCGAGGCGCCGGGCCGAAAACGACCGTCAGGCACAGCGGCAGCGGGAAAACGAGTGGCGCCAGGCGCGCCGGCGTCACGGCCAATATCTCGACCGCCTGCGCCGTCTCGAGGAGACGCTTCGCCTGACCGAAGTGGAGATCCGACACCACCAACAGCGTCAAGAGGAGCTTCAACGGCATCTCGAAGGACTCGGGGCGCAAAAAGACGCCCTGACGACCCAGATCGGAGCGCTCGACACCCGCCCGGCGGAAACGGAACTCGAGGAGCTCGACAACCGCTACCGAGCGCTCCAGGAACGTCTGCGACGCCTGGAGGAAACCCGGCGGCGGCTGGAGCAGGAAATACAGCAGCACCAGGAGCGCCGGCAGCAGCTGGACGGCCGGATTCATCGTCTCGAGGGCCGGATCAGCGGCCTGGAAACCCTACAGCGCCATGCCTTGGGAAAGGACCGGCAGTGGCTGGAGCGCTGGCTGGCGCAACGGGGCTGGCAGTCCCGGCCCCGACTCGCCGAGACCCTGGTGGTCGAATCCGGCTGGGAGCGGGCAGTGGAAACGGTGCTCGAATGCTGGCTTCAGGCCCTCTGTCTCCCGGAACTGCCCGCCGATGTCGAGGACGTGCCGGAAAGCATTGCCATCGTCTGCGAGGCCTCCTCCGGCCGCCTTCCCCCCGACAGCCTGGCGGGCAAAGTCTCAACCGGGCACCCGGCCGCCGCCCTGCTCGCTCACTACCGCTGCAGCGACAGTCTGGCCGCCGCTCTGTCCCGGCGCGGCGAGCTGGAACCTCACCAGCGCTGGATCACCCCCACCGGAGACCAGGTCGGCCCCAACGCCCTCTTCGTCAACCGGAATCACTCCGAAGAACCGGGAATCCTGGAGCGCCAGAGCCTGCTGCGGCAATATGGGGACGAGTTGGGATCCTGCCGACACGAGCAGACGCAGCTGCGCCGATCTTTGGAGCGGCTCTCCGCCCGGCTGGCAGACACCGACGCCCAACTGGAACGGCTGCGCGCCGAGGAACGCAAGCTCGGCGCCGCCCGTATCCGGCTGCAGGCGGCGTTGCAGTCGGCCCGGCAACGTCGGCAGGAAATGGAGGAGCGTCTGGCGGGTTTGGAAGGGGAACATCGGGCCGCCGCCGGACGGCAGCGCCGCCTGGTCGAAGAAATCGACCAACTGAAACGACGCCGGGAACAAACCCGCCAGGAAGTCGAAACGCTCCAGACCGAGCTGCGCCGCTCGAGCGACGAGGTGGAACGGGCCGGTTCCGTCCACGAACAGGCCGCGCGGCAGGCACACCGGAGCCGCGAGGAGGTCCTGCGTCTGGAATCCGCTTTGGAACACGCCGAAAGCGCTCTGTCGCTGTTGCACAACCAGGTGCAACGGACGGAACGACAATGCCGGGATTTGGATTCCCGCATCCGCCAGACCCAGGGGGAACAGGACCGGGACGACGAGCCGATCGAGCGTTACCGGCAGGAACTGGAAGAACTGCTACGACAACGACCGCTCCTGGAAGAACGACTGGCTACCATGCGCACCCGCCAGCAACAGGCCGTCGAACGCCTGCGGGAGCAGGAAGGACTGAGTCAGCACCGGGAGACGGCCAGGGACCAGGCCCGGGAGGCCCTGGAAGCGGCTCGCCTGGCCGCCGAGTCGAGCCGGGTGCGCTTCGAAACCGTGCAGGAACAGGTCCGGACCGCCAGCGTCGATCTGGCCCGAACCCTGGAATCACTGCCTGAGGAAGCCGAACCGGAATCCTGGCGCCAGCGGTTGGCCCGCCTGGAAAAGGAACAAGCCCGTCTCGGCGACGTCAACTTCGCCGCCATCGAGGAACACCGGCTGCACAGCGAGCGGCTGCGCTTCCTCGACAAACAATGTCACGACCTGGAAAACGCCCTGGATCTGCTGGAAAAGGCCATTCGCACCATCGACCGGGAAACCCGGGCCCGCTTCCGGGAAACCTTCACCGCGGTCGACGGTCATTTCCGCCGGCGTTTTCCCGCCCTGTTCGGCGGCGGCGAAGCCCGCCTGGAACTGACCGGCAACGATCCCCTGGAGGCCGGAGTCCGCATCGTCGCCCGTCCGCCCGGCAAACGCAACAGTTCCATCCATCTGCTCTCCGGCGGGGAGAAGGCGTTGACGGCGATCGCCCTGGTGTTCTCCTTCTTCGAGCTCAACCCGACCCCCTTCTGCATTCTCGACGAAGTGGACGCGCCGCTGGACGACGCCAACGTGGATCGTTACTGCCGGCTTCTGCAATCGATGGCGGAGCGGGTACAATTCCTGTTCGTGACCCACAACAAGATCACCATGGAAATCGCCGATCAGCTGATCGGGGTCACCATGCGTGAGCCGGGGGTTTCGCGGATCGTCGCCGTGGATTTGCAACGCGCCGCCGAAATGGCGGCCTGAACGGGCTTGAAACCGATGGAAATGCTCGACAAGACCACTCTCCGTATCGTCCTGGCGGTCGCCGGCGTCGCCCTGCTGCTGGGGATCTATCTCTGGGACCGCTGGAAGAAGCGCCGGGAACTGAAACAGACCTTGGAAACCCTGGATTCGGCCGTCTCCGACGACCCTGAGCTGGAGGAAATCGATACCATTTCGATCAATCCGGCCGAGGAGACACTGCCGCCGGATGTCGAGACGGCGGAAAGCGAGCGCGTCCGCATCGAGGCGGAAGAACGACTGCCCGGGGAAGAACCGCCGGAACCGGCGCCCAAGCCCGCCGACCTGCCGGAAGTGATCCAAATCAGCGTCGCCGCCCCCAAAAACCAGCCTTTCCGTGGCCCCGAACTGGTGGCGATCTTCAAAGAACTGGGGTTGGAGTATGGCGACATGGACATCTTTCATTTCCATCAGGGAGAGGAGATTCTCTTCAGCGTGGCGAGCATGGTGAAACCGGGCACCTTCCCCATCGACGAAATGAAGGAATTCCACACCCCGGGCCTGACTCTGTTCATGCAGCCGCCCCTGCTCGAGGATCCGCTGCGGGCGTTCGAGAAAATGGTACAAACCTGCCACGTCCTGTCCCAGCGCCTGGACGGCCGCGAACTGGACGACCGCCGCCAGCCCTTGACCGCGGCGAAACTGTCCCAGTGGCGCCGCCTGCTGCGCGGGGAAAGCTGACGATGGCCGTCCCGGAGGCGATCCGTCGGCGCGTCGAACAGCTACGGCGTGAGATCGAATACCACAATTACCGCTATTACGTCCTCGATTCCCCGGTCATCTCCGACGCCGAATACGACGCCCTGATGGCGGAACTGCGGCGCCTGGAGGAACAGTACCCCGAACTGGTCACACCCGACTCTCCCACCCAGCGCGTCGGCGCCCCTCCGTCGGAGGCTTTCGCCCCGGTGCGCCACGAGGTGCCGATGCTGTCCCTGGACAACGCCTTCACCGACGAGGAGGTTCGCGCCTTCGATCGGCGGGTCCGGGAACATCTGGGGGTCGAACGGGTGGATTATTCCTGCGAACCCAAGCTGGACGGCCTGGCGATTTCGATCCTGTACGAAAACGGCCGTCTGACCCGGGCGGCGACCCGGGGCGACGGTTTCACCGGCGAGGACGTCACCGCCAACGTCCGTACCATCCGAACCGTTCCGCTGCGCCTGCTCGGTGCCGGCTGGCCGGAACGTTTCGAAGTGCGCGGCGAAGTGTTCATGCCCATCGAGGGCTTCGAACGGCTGAACCGATGGACCCTGCGCCACGGGGAAAAGGTGTTCGCCAATCCCAGAAACGCCGCGGCGGGCAGCCTGCGCCAGCTCGATCCGAAAATCACCGCCCAAAGACCCCTGGACTTTTACGCCTACGGCCACGGCGTCTTTCCGAGGGAGAAACTGCCCGACACCCACCATGAACTGCTCGACCGCTTCCTCTCCTGGGGCATCCCGGTCTCCCCCCTCCGGGAAGTGGTGCAGGGGGTGGAAGGCTGCCTGCGCTACTACCGCCGCATGCTGGAACGGCGGGACTCGCTCCCCTACGAGGCCGACGGCGTGGTCTACAAGGTGAACCGATTCCAATGGCAGGAACGGCTGGGATACACCGCCCGGGCTCCCCGCTGGGCCGTCGCCCACAAATTTCCCGCCCACGAGGCGACCACGGTGGTCGAAGCGGTGGAGGTCCAGGTGGGACGCACCGGGATTCTCACGCCGGTGGCCAAGCTGCGCCCCGTCCAGGTGGGGGGGGTCACGGTTTCCAGCGCCACCCTGCACAACTTCGAAGAAGTCAAACGCAAGGACATCCGCGTCGGCGACACCGTCATCGTGCGTCGCGCCGGGGAAGTGATCCCGGAAGTGGTCAAAGTCATCGTGGAAAAACGCCCGCCGGACGCCAAACCGGTCGAACCGCCCGAACGCTGTCCGGTTTGCGGCGCCGAGGTGGTGGCCGACCCCGGCGGAACCTTGATCCGCTGCAGCGGCGGGCTCTACTGCCCGGCTCAGCGCAAGGCCGCCATCAAGCATTTCGCCTCCCGCCGAGCCATGGACATTCAGGGGCTGGGGGAGAAACTGATCGACCAATTACTGGAGAAGGGCCTGGTCAGGGACGTCGCCGACCTTTACCACCTGACGGCGGAGCAACTGGCACGATTGGAGCGCATGGGCCCCAAATCGGCGCAGAACCTGATCGAGGCCCTGGAAAAGAGCAAACACACCACCCTGGCACGCTTCCTCTACGCCCTGGGAATCCGAGAGGTCGGCGAGGTGACGGCCCAGATCCTCGCGGACCGCTTCGGCTCCCTGGAGCGCCTCATGGAGGCCGACGAGGCCGAACTGGCCCGCATTCCCGGAATCGGGCCGGTGGTCGCCAAGCACATCGTCGCCTTTTTCCGCCAGCCCCACAACCTGGAGGTGATCGAAAAGCTACGCCGGGCGGGCGTCCACTGGGAGGCCGAGGAAAAGGCCGCCGCCCCCAAACCCCTGGCGGGCAAGCGCTTCGTCTTCACCGGCACCCTGTCCTCCATGAGCCGGGAGGAGGCCAAACGGCGGGTGGAAGACCTGGGCGGACACGTCACCAATTCGGTATCGAAGAAGACCGATTACGTGGTGGCGGGGGAAAACCCCGGCTCTAAACTGGACAAGGCCAAACAACTCGGTGTCAAAATCCTCGACGAAGCGGAATTTCTCGCTCTTCTCCGACAGGCTGGCGCTTGATGAACTACCCTGATTAAGGAACCCCCGATGACGAAGGCCGACCCCTTGGCAGAAATCGACGACCTGCAAACCGAGCTCTGCGTCCTGGAAAGCCATCTGCAGCGCCTTTTGCACCGCATCCGCCAGAACGACGCCAAACTGTACCGGTTCCACACCCTGGAAACCGAACTGCTGGCCCTCAACTCCCTGCGCGAGCTGGTGGAGCACGTCCTCGACGACACCCGCGCCGTCTTCGAGCTGGATTTCGTGACCCTGACCCTGGTGGACCGCAAGGGGGAACTCGAACAATTCCTCAAGGAGGACGGCCTGTCCCCCGACAGCCTGCCGGAACTGATCCTGATCCAGGACGACCGGCCGTTACAGCTTTGGTTCGGCCGGGTCTACCGTCCCTACCTGGGTACCTGCAAAAGCAAACACGAACTGGTGTTCCCCTACGAGGAAATGCCCGCCAGCATCGCCCTGCTTCCCCTGGTCCGCCGCGGTGAACTGCTCGGCAGCCTCAATCTGGGAAGCATCGAAGCCACCCGCTTCACCTACGGCATGGCCACCGACTTCCTCGACCGCCTGCGCGCGGTGCTGTCGGTGTGCCTGGAAAACACCCTCAATTTCGAAATGCTGCGCCGCACCAGCCTGATCGACACCCTGACCGGGGTGAACAACCGCCGCTTCTTCGAGCAGCGCCTGAGCGAGGAAATCGGCCGCGCCCAGCGCACCGGCGAACCGTTGACCTGCCTGTTTCTCGACATCGACCACTTCAAACGGATCAACGACAGCTACGGTCACCAGACCGGGGATCTGGTCCTGGCGGAGGTGGCCCAGGAAATCAAAGCCATGCTGCGCAACAACGACGTCCTGGCCCGCTACGGCGGGGAAGAATTCGTCGCCCTGCTCTCCGGCGCCGATCTTCGCCGCGGCATCGAGGTGGCGGAGCGGATCCGCTCCCGCATCGAGAAACTGCGCATCGTCGATCACAACCACCGATCGATTTCGGTCACCCTTTCCATCGGAGTCTCCGAATACGATCCCAAGCTGGCCTCGCCCATGAGCGAGACCGATCAGCAGCGCTTCCTGGAACTGGCCGATCAGGCTTTGTACGTGGCCAAACGCGGCGGTCGCAACCGGGTGGAAAGCGGGGGTACCTTTTCCCGCACGGAACCGGCGGTGGTAAAAAAGGCCGGATAAGGAAAAAGGCGCCGGTGGCGCCTTTTTCGGTCGGCTCGGTGCGTGGGAAGCTTTCCCTTATTTCCCGGACGAAGGTGCGGCCGGTGCCGGCAGCGGCGCGGACCCCTGCGCTTTTTCGGCGGTCAGCAGCTTGACGTCCGCCTTCTGCTTCAGATCCTGGATGTACTGCTGCACCAGCTTGCGCCGGAGCATCTGCTCGATCTGGGGCTTGACCTTTTCGAAGGGCGGCGGCGTCTTCTCCCTCGATTTCTCCCGGAGGATCACATGCCAGCCGAACTGGGTCTGCACCGGTTCCTTGGTGTACTGGCCGTCCTGTAGAGCGACGACCGCATCGGCGAACGGCTTCACCATGCGTTGCGGCACGAACCATCCGAGATCGCCGCCACTCTTGGCCGAAGGACCGATGGAGTATTTCTTCGCCAACTCGGCGAAATCCTTGCCCTGATCCAATTGCTCGATGATTTCCTCGGCCTCCTCCTTGGTCTTGACCAGGATGTGGCGGGCCTTGAACTCCTGCTGCTTCATCTGACCGACCAGGCGGTCGTATTCCGCCCTGAGCTGCTCCTCGGTGATGGGCTTCTGCTTGAGATAGTCGGCCACCGTCGCCTGGGCCAGCACCGCCCGCTCCGTGTAACGGAGCCGTGCCGCCACTTCCGGCCGCTTGGGAAGCTGTTGCTGAATCGCCTGCTGCCTGAGCAACTCCCGATTGACCAGCTCCTCCACCAGCTTGTCTTCCGGAATGTCGAGGTTGGCCCGCGGATTGCCCCGGGCGATTTCGGCCTTGACGTATTCCAGTTCCTTTCGGGAAATGGGGCGGCCGTTGACGATGGCGACGGCGTCCTTCTCGTCCACCGGCGCCAGCGCCAGGCCCTCGGAAGTCTTGTTACCCCCGGCGTTGCAGCCGGTCAGAATGGCGAAGGAAAGGGCGGAACAAACGAGCGTTTTCTTCATACGATCATCCTTTGGTTGAATATTCGTCGGGGGTGAAAGCCTGGATGCTCAAGGCGTGGATTTCGCTTTCCATCAAGTCGTCCAATGCCCGGTACACCAACTGGTGCCTCTGAAGCGGCGTTTTCCCCTCGAAGGCTTCGGACACGATGGTCAGATAAAAGTGTCCCGCCCCCCGGGCCTGTGCATGACCTGCATGGGCGGCGCTGGCGTCCACCAGTTCCATGTGCACCGGTGAGAGTGCCTGTTGCAATTTTTCCTGAATCCGTTGAACGCGATCGGTCATTTGGGAAACACCTGCAAAAAAGGTTTAACCGTTACTTTGGCATAGACACCCGCCTGATGATAAGGATCCTGGCGGGCCCACTCTTCCGCCTGTTCCAGACTGGAAAACTCGGCCACGATCAGACTGCCGCTGAAACCGGCTTCCCCCGGCTCCGGGCTGTCGATGGCCGGATGGGGACCTGCCAGCACCAGCCGCCCCTCCGCCTGCAACGCTTCCAGCCGTTGAAGATGGGCCGGACGCACCTCCCTGCGCAAAGGCAGACTGCCGGGGACGTCCTCGGCGAGGATGGCGTAGAGCATGGAATCACTCCTTGTCAGACTGTGGTTCAGGCAGATAACGGGACAAAAATAGAGCCTGCACGACAACGAAGGCCAGGGTCAGCCCCAGCATGCCGAAGAGTTTGAAGTTGACCCAGGTATCGGTATCGAAAGTATAGACGACGAACAGATTGACCGCCCCCAGGAACAGAAAGAACAGGGCCCAACTCAGATTCAGCCGACTCCAGACCGAGGAGGGCAGTTCGATGTTGCCGCCCATCATCCGCTGGATGAACGGCTTCTCGCCGACGAACTGGCTGACGAGGAAAGCGAGGCCGAACAGCCAGTTGATCACCGTGGGCTTCCATTTGATGAACTGTTCGTCGTGCAGATACAGGGTGGCGCCGCCGAACACCACGATCAGCCCCAGAGTGACCAGATGCATGGTCTCCACCCGGCGATGGCGCAGCCACAGCCATCCCACCTGAACGAAGGTAGCCACGATGGCCACCAGGGTGGCCACATAGATCCCCTGCAGTTTGTAGGCTACAAAAAACAGAATGATGGGAAAGAAATCGAAAAGCAGTTTCATACGTAGGTATCCACACCCCGCAACAGGGTCACCGGTTCGTTCAGAAGTTCCCGATGACTCAGATAGGCTTCCAGGGCCTGACGGACCCGGCGGTCGATCGGCCCATCCGCCAGTACCACCCTCGCTCCGAAAAACGGTGCCGATTTCTGCCGCCGGGCGGGGAAAACGGCGGCGACCGGTTCGACCGGCGCCGGTTTTCTGCCGGCGCCGGCGTGGGGTACCAACGATCGATGAGGGCTGTCAATACGCATGTCGAACCGCACGGGTCCCGTGTCGAGTTTTGCTATGCTATCCTGTTAACCTCGGTTGAGGCAAGCAACAACGAAACCCTTCCCACCCAGCGAGACGACTCCTATGGACGAAAAAACCCGGTTGGAAATCGAAGCGGCCGCCTTTCGCAGGCTGGTCGATCACCTTCGCTCCCACCCGGAGGTTCAGAACATCGAGCTGATGATCACCGCCGATTTCTGCCGCAACTGCCTGGCCAAATGGCTCAAGGCCGAGGCGGAAAAACGGGGTGTAGCCTTGGACTACGAACAGGCCCGGGAAATGATCTACGGTATGCCCTATTCCGAATGGAAGGCCAAATACCAGACCGAGGCGACCCCGGAGCAGTTGCAAGCCTACGAAGAGCGGCAACGCCGCAAACGGAATCAAGCGTAACTCAAGGTGACATCATGAAAGAGATTCGCTTTCTCCTCGTGCTGATCGCTATCCTTCTGACGATCGCAGGTTGCGGCGACCAAACGTCCGGTTCCGGCGGTTCAGGGCCCGTGACCATCCGCGGATTGGTCAGCGACGACCGCGGTCCGGTCCCCTACGCTCCGATCGAGGCTACCGACGAGGACGGCCGCCTCAAGGCGACCGCCGCCGCCGGCGAAGACGGTCATTTCGAAATCACCATTCCTGCCACCGCCACCTATCCCCTGCTGCTAGTCGCCAAACTGCCCAACGGCAAACAGTTGTCAGCCGTGGTAACCAGTAACCAAGTGGCGGAACAGGACATCAGCCCCTACACGGACCTGGTGGTCAAGACCGCCCGCCAGCTGGGAGGATTGACCCCGGGCAACATCGCCCGGGCCGCCGGGGCGGCCATCAACATGCGCCCCAGCCAGGGGGGGAAGCGTTCGTCCACCGGCTTCAAGGGCGATCTGACCAAACAGTACGGCGGCTGGCATTGAGCCGCTAGAAGGTACCGCCGTTCCAGCCCCAGTACTTGCGGGGAATGTCGATGAATTCGATATAGACCCGGTCTGGGGCGATCTTCAACTGATCTTGCAAAAACTCGCAGAGGAAGCGAGACAAAGGCTGGGTCTGGGATTCC
>JALSGR010000224.1 GCA_026982635.1 Methylothermaceae bacterium
GACGACGACCGCGACCACCTGTTCGAAGCGTTCGTAAAAGCCCATCACCCGCCATTGCTCCGGGGTGGTGGCGAAGAAAAAGTCGCTCAAGCTGCGTTTTGGCGCCTGGTTTTTCATTTTTTACCTGCCGGCTGATTTTCCGATCGGCTAATTATTGGTGTTCCGGGGTACAATCATCAACCGGTGCGGCACTGGCCGTTCGAAGGAGGAAGACATGACGCAAGAAAAACCGGAAATATCCTGGAGCCTGACCATCCGTTGGCTGCATTTCGGCTTGGCGGTGTCGGTCACCCTGCAGCTGTTTCTGAGTCTGGTGATGGAGGAGCCCGGCGAGGCGGAGGGGCTGGAAGCCTGGGCGTTCATGGGCCATGAACTGTTCGGTTTGACCGCCTTCAGCTTCGCCTTGCTCCATTGGCCCTGGTTGCTCACCGGACACGACGGCGGCGTGGGACGCCTGTTCCCCTGGGGAGCTCGGGGGCGTCGGGCGGTCGCCGCCGACCTGGCGGACCTGCTGCGCCTGCGTCTGCCGCCGGGAGGACCGCGACCCGGACTGCCCGCCCTGGTCGAGGGGGTGGGACTGACGTTGGTGACCCTGCAAGGGGCCGTGGGATTCGCCATTTTCGTTCTGTTGCCCCCCGGAGGAGAGATTCCCGAATCGTTCGAATGGCTCGGCGAGATCCACGAAGGTCTTGGCACCCTGATCTGGATCTACTGGTTCGGCCACGGCGGCATGGCCCTGGTGCACCGGTTGGCCGGGGACGCCACGTTGCGGCGCATCTCCCCGTTTACCCGGCCGAAGTGATGGTGTTAGAATTGCCGATCATCCCCTGGACGGCCTATCACCCCCATTTCATTCCATGACTACGGACCCGAACGGCCACAACCGCCCGCCGGCAGTCGAGATCAAGGGTGGGTCGGTCACTTTGCCCATCGTCCGTCTGCGCAGCACCGACATGCTGGCGGTGGTGGTCCAGTTGCGGCGTTCCGTGGAACAGGCGCCGGAGTTTTTCCGCAGGGCGCCGGTGGTTCTCGACGTTTCCGCTCTGCCGGAAGAGGCGGAGGTCGATCTGGTCTATCTGCTGGGGCAACTGCAACGGATGGGCATGATTCCCGTGGCCATGCGCGGCGGTGGGACGATATTGCGGGAGTTGGCGGCGGCCCAGGGGCTGGCGCTTCTGGCGGATACGCCGGTGCCGGAAGCCCGGGTCACCGAGACGCCATCCCCGCCCCCTCCGCCGCCTTCGCCTTCCAAGGCCATGGTGGTGACGCAGCCGGTGCGTTCCGGTCAGCGGATCTACGCCCGGGGCGGTGATCTGGTGGTGTTGGCCGCCGTCGGACACGGCGCCGAGATCATGGCCGACGGCCACATCCACGTTTACGGCACCTTGCGCGGCCGGGCGCTGGCGGGGGTTCACGGCGACGAGGAATGCCGGATCTTCTGCCGCGATCTGCAGGCGGAACTGGTCTCCATCGCCGGCCATTATCGGGTCAGCGAGGATTTGGACGAGGCGGTCAGAGGGCGGGCCGTCCAGGTTTACATGCGCGATACCGCGTTGATCATCGAAGCGTTCTAGGGCAGACCGAGGAGGGTTCATCTGTGGCAAGAATCATCGTGGTCACTTCGGGCAAGGGGGGCGTCGGCAAGACGACGACGGCGGCATCCCTGGCCATGGGGTTGGCCTTGCGGGGCAATCGCACGGCGGTCATCGATTTCGACGTCGGCCTGCGGAATCTCGATCTCATCATGGGCTGCGAACGGCGGGTGGTCTACGACTTCGTCAACGTGATCAACCAGGAAGCCCATCTGCGCCAGGCCCTGATCCGGGACAAGCGATGTGACGATCTTTACATCCTGCCGGCTTCCCAGACCCGCGACAAGGACGCCTTGACGAAGGAGGGGGTCGGCCGGGTGCTGGAAGAATTGTCCGAGGATTTCGACTATGTGATATGCGATTCGCCGGCGGGTATCGAGAAAGGCGCTTTCCTGGCGATGTACTATGCCGACGACGCCATCGTGGTCAGCAATCCCGAAGTTTCTTCGGTCCGGGACGCCGACCGGATGGTCGGTATCCTGTCGAGCAAGTCGCGCCGGGCGGAATTGGGCGAGGAGCCCATCAAGGAGCATCTGCTGCTCACCCGTTACGATCCCAAGCGGGTCGAGCGGGGCGAGATGCTCAGCGTCGACGACGTCCTGGAGATTCTGGCCCTGCCTCTCCTCGGGGTGATTCCCGAGTCCCAGGCCGTTCTCAACGCCTCCAACGAGGGGGTTCCGGTGATTCTGGACGAGAAGAGCAACGCGGGTCAGGCCTATCGCGACGCCGTCGCCCGCTATCTGGGCGAGGATCTGCCCCAGCGCTTCATCCGGCCGGAGCGGAAAGGCCTTATCGGGCGATTGTTCGGAGGGTAAGCCGATGGGACTGTTGAGCTATTTTCGATCCGCGCGCCCCAAAAGCGCTCAGGTGGCCAAAGAGCGGTTGCAAATCCTGGTGGCCCACGAACGGCAGATGCGGGATGCCCCAAGCTATCTGCCGCAGATGCAGCGCGAGCTTCTGGCGGTGATCCGCAAGTACGTCCATGTGAACGACGACGCCATCTCCATCCAAATGGAGCAGGACGACAATCATGAGATCCTCGAGGTCAACATCGTCCTGCCCGAGGAGGGCGCCGGCCGGCTGAAAACACCGGAACTGAGGGGAAATTAGAGATGAGCGACAAGAATAAGATCTCGAAAGGGGAAGACATCGGCCTGGCGGCGGGGGAAGTCTGGCGCTATCTGGACCGCCACGGGGAGGCGACGCCGTCCCGTCTGGCCGCCGCCACCGGTCTCAGCACCAAGGAGGTGCAACGCGCCATCGGCTGGTTGGCGCGGGAAGGAAAGCTTATCATAGAAACCGACGGCCGGACCGAGGTGTTTCGCCTGGCCTGATCGGTAACCAAAAATATATTCGGATTGAGAGGAGGAGTGCGATGAAGAAATCAGCAGTGCTTGCTGTCGCCTTGGGTACGGCATTGGTGGGTGGCGCCGTCTGGGCGGCCGGCGATGAAGCGGGCGGTGTGCGCTTGAAGGTTCGGCCCCAGGGCGCGGCGCCGGTGGCACCGCAACCGATGCCGGCGATGCCGATGGGCGCCCAGGGGCAAGGCGGGATGGGAATGCCCATGATGGGGATGATGCAGCGGTGCATGCAACTCCATCAGCAGGTTCTGACGCGCCTGGATCACCTCGATCAGAAGATCGATCACATCCTCAAGGAGCGGGAGCGGGAATCCCACGAGCAACTTGAGGAAATCAAGGCGAAACTGGCGCACATGGGTAAGGAGATCGACCACATTCTGGAAGAGCGGGAGAAGGAATCCCACAAGCAATTGGCCGCCATCGCCGAGAAGCTGGATCACATGGGTAAGGAGATCGACCACATGTTCAAGGAGGGCGAGAAGGAGGCCCACGAGCGACTGAGCGCCATCGAGAAAAAACTGGAACACGTGCTGCGGGAGCAGGAACAGGAAACCCATTCGCCGTGATTTCGCTCTGTACCTGAATATTGTTGCGGCGCCCCGTCAAACCACGGGGCGTTTTTGTTATGATCGTTCCATCGTTTCGGATCGGAAGGAGCAGGCCATCGGCAACGCTTTCCTGCGTCAACTGATCGCCAGCGGATTGGATCTGGCCCCGGTATTGGTGGTGATCGTCGTTTTCCAGGTCGGCGTCGTCCACCAGCCGCTGCCGGATCTGTTCGGCCTGCTTGGCGGGGTGGGGCTGACCGTGCTGGGTCTGACCTTTTTCGTCCTGGGGCTGGAGCAGGCCCTGTTTCCCCTCGGCGAGTCCATGGCGTATGCCTTCGCCCGTAAGGGAAGCCTGACGTGGCTGTTGTTGTTCGCCTTTTGCCTCGGTTTCGCCACCACGGTGGCAGAACCCGCTTTGGTCGCGGTGGCCGACCAGGCGGCGAAGGTGGCCGCCGACGGTGGCATGATCGATGCCGATCCCCGGTCGAAGGCGCGCTATGCCCTCGGGCTGCGCCTGACGGTGGCGCTGGCGGTGGGGGTGGCGCTGGTGATCGGGGTGATCCGCATCGTCCGAGGATGGCCGCTGCATCGCCTGATGATTCTGGGCTATCTGGCGGTGATGACGGTGACCTGGTTCGCTCCCGAGGAAATCATCGGCATCGCCTACGATTCCGGCGGGGTGACCACCTCGACCATCACCGTGCCGCTGGTCACCGCCCTCGGGGTGGGGTTGGCCCATTCCATTCGGGGACGCAACCCCTTGGTGGACGGCTTCGGTCTGATCGCCTTCGCCTCGTTGACTCCGATGGTGTTCGTCATGATCTACGGCATCCTGACGATATGAATCTCTGGGGCGATCTGGTCGGTGCGGTTCGGGACGTCCTGCCCATCGCCGCGACGATTTTGCTGTTTCAGGTCGCCGTGATTCGCCGCCCGCTGCCCCATCCGGGGCGCCTGCTGCGCGGCCTGGTGTTGGTGATCGCCGGCATGGCGCTGTTCTTGCGAGGGTTGGAGCTGGCGTTGTTCCCCGTGGGGGAACTGATGGCCGCCCAGTTGACCGGGCCCCGTTTCATCCCCGCGGGCGCTCGCCCCTGGGATTACCACTGGGTGTATCTGTTCGCTTTCAGCCTGGGATTCGCCACCACCCTGGCGGAGCCGGCCCTGATCGCCGTCGCTCTGAAGGCCAGGGAAATCTCCGGCGGCGCCATCCACGACTGGGGCTTGCGGTTGGCGGTGTCGCTGGGGGTGGCGCTGGGGCTCACCCTCGGGGTCTATCGCATCGTCACCGGCACCGGCCTGGCGGTCTTCATCGTCGGCGGCTACGTGCTGGTGCTGTTGCAGACCGCTCTGGCCCCCAGAATGATCGTCGGTCTGGCCTACGATTCCGGCGGGGTGACCACCTCGACGGTGACCGTGCCCCTGGTGACCGCCCTGGGGCTCGGGTTGGCGCGTTCGGTGCCGGGCCGGGACGTGCTGGTCGATGGCTTCGGTCTGATCGCCTTCGCCAGCCTGTTTCCGATCATGACGGTGCTGGGCTACGCCCAGTTGGTGGAAATCTTTGCTCGTTTTCGAGGTGAATGACCGATGCGCTTCAAACTGATCGTGGTGTTCGTGGAGGACGACAAAACCGAGCTGGTGCTGAAGACGGCGCGGGAATACGGCGCCACCGGGGCGACGGTGATCACCAACGCTCGGGGCGAGGGGATGAAGCGCCCCCGTACCTTTCTGGGGTTGGCCCTGGAGAGCCAGCGCGACGTGGTATTGATGCTGGTGGAGGAGCACCTGAGCCGCACCATCCTGGAAGCCATCGCCCAGGTGGCCGAATTCGACGCTACCCCCGGTACCGGCATCGCCTTCCAGATCGACGTGGAGGATGCCGTCGGGGTCCGGCATCAGGTGGAAAAACTGGTGCCCCTGATCGAGGAGGAAATCTGATGAACGTTCCCAGCGCCCGGAAACCGATCATCCGGGTCCGTGACATCATGCGTACCGAATTCGGCACCATCGACGGCATCGCCACCGTGGACGAGGCCCTGCGCCTGATGAAAGGGCTGAAGACCTCCGTGCTGGTGGTGCGCAAGCGCCACGAAGACGACGAGTACGGTATGATCACCTCCGCCGACATCGCTCGTCACGTGCTCGCTCGGGATCGCTCACCGGAACGGGTCAACGTCTACGAGGTGATGGAAAAGCCGGTCATCACCGTCCATCCGGACATGGACATCCGTTATTGCTCCCGGCTGTTCGCCCGCTACAGTCTGGTGCGGGCCCCGGTGGTGGAACGGCGCCAGGTGATCGGCATGGTCAGCCCCAATTCCCTGGTGCTGGACGGGCTGTATCGGCTCCTGAAGTCGGACTAGTCTTCCATCAGCCGCACCGCCAAGGTGTCGCACTTGGCATGCAGGATGACGCTGGAGGCGGTCGATCCCAGCAGGATACCGAGACCGCGGCGGCTGTGGGAGCCGACCACGATCAGGTCCACCCCTTCTTCCGCGGCGACGCGGACGATTTCCACCTTGGGGCTGCCCACCTCGACCCAGCGGCGCTGCGCCGGAATGCCCAGCTGCTCGCCCATCTGGTCCAGCTTTTCCTTGGAGGCGTCGATCAGTTGTTCGGTGATGTCGGTGTCGAAGGGGATGATCGGGCCGTAGATGGAATCGGTCACCGGCAGGTTGTCCACCACATGAAGGATGCTCAATTGGGCCTGGTAGCGGTCGGCCAGGTCCTTGGCGCGTTCGGCGACCACTTGGCCGTGCTCCGAGAAATCGGCGGCGATCAGGATGTGTCGATAGGGCTGCATCGCTTCGTCTCCCCGTGCATTGGTATGATTCCAAATCATAACAAAGGCGGAGATCAGTCCATAGATCGGCGGGCCGCTTCCAGTCTTTCCTCCGCTTCCAGCCAGGCATGCTCCGCCTCGGCCAGATGCCGATCGAGCTCACCCTTGCGCCGTAACAATTGCTGCAAGCGTTCCTTGTCCCCGGTCTGATAGAGGTCGGGATCGGCCAGTTGTCGTTCCAGTTCCGCCCGCAGGGCGTTCAGACGGTCGTATTCCGCCTCGGCCCGGGCCGCCGCCTGTTTCAGGGGTTGCAGTCGCCGGCGTTCGTGGGCTTCCAGCCGGCGCTGCTCCCGGCGGGAAAGGCCGGATTGCGGCTTCGGTTCCGAATCGCGGTGACGCTGCTCCAGCAGCCAGCGGCGGTAGTCCTCCAGGTCCCCCGGGTAAGGGCGGGCCTTGCCGTCGGCCACCAGCCAGAGCCGGTCCGAGAGGCAGCGCAGCAAATGACGGTCGTGGGACACCAGAACCAGGGCGCCTTCGAACGCCTGCAACGCGAGAGTGAGGGCATGGCGCATTTCCAGGTCCAGGTGGTTGGTGGGCTCGTCGAGCAGCAGCAGATTGGGACGTCGGTAGATCAGCAGGGCCAGAACGAGGCGGGCCTTTTCGCCGCCGGAGAAATCGGCCACCGCGGTGGTGGCGCGCTCGCCGCTGAAGCCGAAACCGCCGAGAAAGCTTCGTAGTTTTTGTTCCTCGGCCCGGTCGTCGAGCCGGCGCAAGTGTTCCAGGGCGGACCACTCCTCCCGGAGCTGTTCCAGTTGGTGTTGGGCGAAGTAGCCGATCCGCAGGTGCTCGGCGGTCTCACGGCGGCCGGACAGGGGAGACAACGCGCCGGCCAGGGTTTTGATCAGGGTGGATTTGCCGGCGCCGTTGGGCCCCAGGAGAGCGATGCGGTCGCCGGGATCGAGGCTGAGATCGACTTCCCGCAGGACGGTTTTTCCCCGATAGCCCAGTTCGGCCCCTTCCAGGCGCAGCAATGGAAAGGGCAGGTGTTCCGGCGGCCGGAGGCGGAAGCGGAAAGGGGAGTCCACGTGGGCCGGGGCGATTTCCCCCAGTCGTTCCAGCACCTTGATCCGGCTTTGCACCTGGCGCGCCTTGGTGGCCTTGGCGCGAAAGCGGTGAACGAAGCGCAGCAGGCGTTCGCGTTCCTGGCATTGCCGGCGGTAGGTGGCCTGCTGCTGGGACAGGGCTTGGGCACGCAGCCGTTCGAAGGCGGAATAGTTGCCCCGGTAGTGACGGATCCGACCTCGTTCCAGGTGCAGGATGTGATCGCACACCTGATCGAGAAAATCCCGGTCGTGGGAGATCAGGATCAGGGTGCCGGGATAGGTTTTGAGCCATTCCTGCAGCCAGATCACCGCGTCCAGGTCCAGGTGGTTGGTGGGTTCGTCCAGGAGGAGCAGGTCGGAGCGGCACATCAGGGCCCGGGCCAGATTCAGCCGCATGCGCCAGCCGCCGGAGAATTCCGCCACCGGGCGTTGCAGATCGTCGGCGGAAAATCCCAGTCCGTCGAGCAGGCGGGCGGCCCGGGCCCCGGCCCGGTAGCCGTCGATGGCTTCGAGGCGGGCGTGGAGCTCCGCTTGGCGCAGGCCGTCGTTTCGGGCCCGTGCCGTTTCCAATTGCCGCTCCAGCCGGCGCAACTCCCGGTCGCCGTCGAGGACGAAGTCCACGGCAGGTTGCGCCAGGGCGGTGATTTCCTGGGCGACGGCGGCGATCACCCAGTCGGTGGGCAGGCTGACGTGGCCCCGGTCCGGGGAAAGCGTGCCCTCGATCAGGGCCAGAAGGCTGGATTTGCCGCTGCCGTTGGCGCCCACCAGGCCCGTTTTGTCACCGCGCTGGACGGTGAAGCTGGCGTCTTCGAACAGCAGGCGAGAACCGCGGCGCAGGGAAACCTCGTGGAAGCGGAGCATCAGCGTCGGAGATATTCGTCCTTCAGGTGGACGTAGTGATCGGCCGAATAGCGCAGAAAGCGGCGTTCCTCGTCGCTCAGGGGGCGCTGTTTACGCGCCGGGCTCCCCAGATAGAGGTGACCGCCTTCCAGGCGTTTGCCGGGGGGCACCAGGGCGCCGGCCCCCAACATGACTTCGTCTTCCAGTTCGGCGCCGTCCATGACGATGGCGCCGATGCCGATGAGGCAATGGTCGCCGATGCGGCAGCCGTGGAGAACGGCCCGGTGGCCGACGGTGACCCGGGAGCCGATGGTGAGGGGGAAGCCGCCCGGCGAGAACGGCCCGTCGTGGGTCACGTGGAGAACGCAACCGTCCTGCACGTTGGTGGCCGCGCCGACGTGAATGTGGTGGACGTCTCCCCGCAGCACCGTATGGGGCCAGATGGAGACGTCGTCATCGAGGTGGACGTCGCCGATGAGCAGGGCGGTATCGGCGACGTAAACCCGCTTTCCCAGATGGGGAAGCTTGCCTTTGAAGGATTCTCGACTCAAGGGTTGCCTCCTGCAGGCTATACTTGTTGGCAGTGTTCGATCGGAGGGAGCTTGCCATGCTCGTCGTGTTCGCGATCCTGGCCGCCGGTGTCATTATCCTGTTTGTTTACGGCGTTGTCATATACAACCGGCTGGTGGCGTTGAAGCATGCCGTATCCCAGGCGTGGTCCAACATCGACGTCCTTCTCAAGCAGCGCCACGACGAACTGCCCAAGTTGGTGGAAGTGTGCAAACGCTACATGAAATTCGAACAGGATACCCTGGAAAAGGTGATGCGCGCCCGCAGCAGCGTTTTCCAGGCCCGAAGCCAGGGCGACATCGCCCGTCTGGGGCAGGCGGAGGGGCAGTTGCGCCAAGGGTTGGCGACCCTGTTCGCCGTGGCCGAAAGCTACCCCGAGCTCAAGGCCGACCGGTCGTTCCGCCATCTGGAAAGCCGCATCACCGAGCTGGAGAACGGCATCGCCGACCGGCGGGAATTCTACAACGCGGCGGTCAACGCCAACAACGTCCGGATCGAACAATTTCCCGACGTCATTCTGGCCCGTTGGTTCGACTTCCGACCTTTCCGGCTGTTGGAATTCAGCGCCGAGGAGAAACGCGACGTCGATTTGCCGCGATTGTTCGGCTGACGTGGGATTGATCGACTTCATCGAGGAGGCGCCGGCCTGGCAGTTCGCGGCTGTCGCCGTGGGCGTCGCCTTGCTGGCGTTCTGGTGGTGTTTCCTGGGGTTCCGCAGTCTGCGCCGGGCCAGGCTCATCGAGGATACCCCCACGGCGCGGATCCGCTCCGCCCCCCAGGGGTTCGTCGAACTGGCGGGCAGGGCGGCGAATCTGCCCGGAGAGCCGATCCTGACGCCGCTCAGCGCGCGCGCCTGTGTTTGGTATGCCTACCGTATCGAGCGTTGGGAACCGAAGGGCCATGGCGGGCGTTGGATCAGCGTCGATCAAGGGGAAAGCGAGGCGATTTTCGCCCTGGAAGACGGCACTGGCCGCTGCATCGTCGATCCCGCCGGTGCCGAGGTGATGACGCGCCGAAAACAAAGCTGGCGTGGCCGGGATCGTTGGTCGATTCCCCCGCCGGGGCATCACGATCTTCTGGGGCGCTACCGCTATAGCGAGCGCTGGCTGGAGGCCGGCGATCCGCTCTATGCCCTGGGGTGGTTCGAAACCCTGCCGGGGGAAGGGGAGGGGGGAATGGCAGACGAGGTCAAAGTCTTGCTGCGGCGCTGGAAGCGCGATCGCCGCGGTTTGTTGCGGCGCTTCGACATCGACGGCGACGGCGAAATCGACCCCCGGGAGTGGCGTCTGGTCCGCAAGCAGGCGGAAAGGGAAGTGCTGCGGCAAAGGATGAATCGTCCCCCCGTTTCTGCGGTTCACCTGTTACGGCGTCCGCCGCGTCCGCCATATCCTTTTCTTCTTTCGGCGTTTCCCCAGACCCGTTTGGTGAAGCGGCTGCGATACCGGGCAGCGGTCTATCTTTCCGGATTCGTCCTCGCCTGTGCCGTCCTTGCCTGGGCGTTTCAACTGCGCTTCAACTGATCGGATCCAGGGCGAACAGGTCGTAGGCCGGGGTGGATTCCAGCAGTCTGGACAGACTGTAGCCGGTTTTGTCCCTCCGGCTGCGGTGGATGTCCACCCACTGCCCCTTCTGCCAGGTGAAGGCGGGCGTCAGCAGGCAGGCCGGTTGCCCGGTCGCCGGTTGTTCCGGCAGCAACAACCCCCAGTCCCGCTGGGGTTCCAGTTCGCGGTCGTCGGGGATCTTCAGGGAGACCACCACCACCTGGGCGGTGAAGCTCAGCAGTTCGACCCCCGCGGTGACGCTGTGGTCCGGATGGCTCCGCAGCCAGCGGATCGCAGCGATTTCCGGATCGTTTTGTCCCTGAAAGACGGTGATGATCTCGCCGATTTTCAGTCTGGCCACCGAGCGGTCGAGCCAGATGAGACGATAGCCGCGTGCCGAAGCATCGGCCAGACGACCGGAAAAGTGCAACGCTTGAGAAGCGGTGTGGCACGGCGCGGGCGACCAGATGTCCTCTTGAGAAACGGCCGGTTTGGTTCGCTGCAGAAATTGATAGCAATCGAGTTCGCTGCGGAAGTGGGAAGGATCCTCCGAAGCTCCCTCCTGGGGCAGGAGTTCGAAATCGGCGGCGAACAGCACGGTGGCGTCCTGTTCTTTCGGTGCCTGCGGCATCAGTTCCCGCAGTTCTTCGTGAACCTGGCCCTGCCGATCCAGGACGGCGATGAGATCTTCCAGGCCCACCACCAGGCGGCAGGCACTTTTTTCCTCGAAGCGGCGCCAACGCCGTTGCCGCGGGGCACCGTACAGATGGGCCAGACGCAGCGCCAGCTTTCTCGCCTGCACCAGAGGCAGGGTCTCGAAGCCTTCCGGCCGGGCCGAGCTTACGTAGTCGAGCAGTTTGCGGGTCACCGCCTGCAAGAACAGAAAGCGCACTTCCCCGGGGGGCGGTTCGACCTGTTTTAACAGTTTGACGGAGCAGGGCGGACTGGGCGCTTCGCAGTCGAAGAAAAATCCGGCTTTGATGTTGCGGAAACCAGGTTGCCGTCTAATCATGGCCCATTGACCATAATGGCACAAGAACCGGTCGATCTGCTGCAATTCCCGTTGCCGGAAACGCTGGGGACCGGCCAGGTGGAACAACAGGATGCGGAATACCTGGATTCGCAGTGCCGCCTGTGCTTCCGAGCCTGCGCTGAGCAGCTCCTCCTTTTCGATCAGGCGGTAGATCCGGTAGAAGCGCCGCCAGAATCCCTCGTCCACGGGAGCGTATACCTGCGCTTGATGTCGGGCCTGGCGGGCCAGCCATTCCAGGGTGCGGCCGACGCTTTCGGCCAGCGGTTCGATGTCGTTTTGGTCGGCGAACACCAGGTCGAGGTGGTTTTCGACCATGGAATCGCACAGCGCCAGTAACCGCCGGGCGTCGTCTTGGTGGTCATCGGCCAGCGGCAAGGGGGCGTCCAGCAGAATTTGTTCCAGGGCGTCGGCCAATTGATGCGCGTAGGGGTGACAGACCTGTAGCAAGGCATCCCGCTGGTGCCAGGACAGGCCGCTCTGTCGCGACAGCCGTTCCAGGACTTGGAGAAGGCAGGCGGAAGCGCGGTGCGTGTCCAGCCAGGGTACTTGGTCGAGCCAGGCCCGCAACTGCGATGGATCGGTTAGTGTTTGGTTCGCCGGCAACGGCACGAAGACATCCTTGAGTAGTGAAACGCTCAAGGATTAAGTGTAGATCAAAACGAAGGGGGAGAGCCGGCCTGTAAGCCGGGTTCTGTCGAGGGCAATCATTCCTCTACGGCGCCTGTCGCCAGACGCCTCCAGCGATCTACCCGGGAGCGGCGTGCGGGCCACACGCATGATGCTCCCCTATTCG
>JALSGR010000225.1 GCA_026982635.1 Methylothermaceae bacterium
GCCTTGCTGTTGTTGCGCTGGTTATTGTGACGGAGTGGTGTAGAATCCCTCATATCGTCCATCCGATACGGGCGGTGGCACCAAATCGGTGCAGGTGATCGCCGCTGCCGTGGCACCGTCGGCCTTCATGGGGCCGGCATGGATATTGCAAAAACAGCGTAAACGAACGAATCGCAGGTAACGCCCATGAGCCACTTCTTCGACCGCCTTCGTTTCTTCAAGAAAACCAAGGGAACCTTCTCCGACGGCCACGGTGTCGTCACCCGCGAGGACCGCCAGTGGGAGGACGCCTACCGCAACCGCTGGCGCTTCGACAAGGTGGTTCGTTCCACCCACGGGGTCAATTGCACGGGTGGTTGTTCCTGGAACATCCACGTCAAGAACGGCCTGGTGGCCTTCGAGATCCAGGCCACCGACTATCCACGCACCCGGCCGGACCTGCCCAACCACGAACCGCGCGGCTGCCAGCGTGGCGCCAGCTATTCCTGGTATCTGTACAGCCCCCACCGGGTCAAGCACCCCCTGATCCGCGGTCGCCTGCTGGACCTGTACCGGGCCGAGCGCCAGGCCGGCAAGGACCCGGTGGAAGCCTGGGCGGCGATCCAGGCCGATCCGGAAAAGCGCCGGCGTTACACCGCCGTGCGCGGTCTGGGCGGCTTCGTGCGTGCTTCGTGGGACGAGGTGGTGGAGATCATCGCCGCCGCCAACGTGTACACCATCCAGAAATGGGGTCCGGACCGGATCGCCGGTTTTTCCCCGATTCCGGCCATGTCGATGATCTCCTACGCCGCCGGCACCCGCTATCTTTCGCTCATCGGCGGCGCCTGCCTGTCGTTCTACGACTGGTACTGCGACCTGCCGCCTTCCTCGCCCCAGGTCTGGGGGGAACAGACCGACGTGCCGGAGGCGGCCGACTGGTACAACTCGGGCTACATCATCGTCTGCGGCGCCAACCTGCCCATGACCCGCACCCCCGACGCCCACTTCTATTCCGAAGTGCGCTACAAGGGCACCAAGGTGGTGGCCATCGCTCCCGACTACGCCGAATACGTCAAGTTCGCCGACCTGTGGATGCCGGCGAAGCAGGGCACCGACTCGGCGGTGTTCTTAGGAATGGCCCACGTGGTGCTGAAGGAATTCTTCGTCGATCGGCCCACCCCCTATTTCCTGGAGTACGTCCGCACCTACACCGACATGCCGATGTTGGTGCGCCTCGACGACCGCGGCGACGGCTACGTCCCCGGTCGTTTCCTGCGCGCCGCCGACTTCGACGATTCCCTGGGGCAGGACAACAATCCGGAATGGAAGACCGTGGTGTTCGACGAGAACACCGGCAACCTGGTCGCCCCCACCGGCTCCATCGGCTTCCGCTGGGGCGAGGAGGGCAAGTGGCACCTGGAACCCAAGGACGGCGCCACGAACGAGGACATCACCCCGCAGCTGAGCCTGGTGGGCAATCCGGACGAGGTGGTGGAAGTCCACTTCCCCCGGTTCGACAACGGGGACAAGACCCTGGCCCGCCGCGTTCCGGCGCGCCGGCTCACCCTGAACGGCGAGGAAGTCCTGGTGGCCACGGTGTTCGACCTGCAACTGGCTCAGTACGGCGTCGACCGCGGCCTGGGGGGCGAGGCGGCGAAAAGCTACGACGACGACCTGCCCCACACCCCCGCCTGGGCGGAGAAGATCTCCGGCGTCAAGCGCGCCGACATCATCCGCACCGCCCGGGAATTCGCCGACAACGCCG
>JALSGR010000226.1 GCA_026982635.1 Methylothermaceae bacterium
CCATCCTGGCCAAGGAAATTCTGTACCGTTACACGATTCACGTGGCCCGCAAAACCCGCTCCCGGCTGCTGGAGGCCAACGCCTGGCACCATCGCAGCGACGCAGTCTCGTCCATGGTGGTCGTCGTTGGCGTCGTCGGCGTCCTGTACGGGTATCACTTCGCCGACGCCGTGGCCGCCATCGTAGTCGGCCTGATGATCGCCAAGATCGGCCTCCAGTTGGTCGTCGAGAGCGCCCAGGAACTGGTGGACACCGCCCTGCCCGCCCGGCGGGTACGGGAAATCGAACGGGCCATCCTGGACACCGAGGGGGTCCATTCCCTCCATTCCCTGCGCACCCGTCGCATGGCGGGGGAGGCGTTGGTGGACGTCCACATCCAGGTGCACCCGGAGATTTCCGTCTCCGAAGGTCATGCCATCGCCGACAAGGTCCGCGACCGCTTGCTGCAGGAATTCGAGGAAATCACCGACGTGACCGTCCACATCGATGCCGAGCGCGACGTCGCCCAGCCGCCGATGAAGCTGCCCCTGCGCCGCGAGGTCGTCCGCCGATTGCGCCGGGCCTGGAGAACCCTCCCCTTCGTGGAGCGGATTCAGCGCATCAACCTGCACTACCTCGGCGGCAAGATCCACGTGGAGGTCTATCTACCCCTCAGCGTCGTCAGCGAAACGATGCCGGCGGAAAAAATCGTCCGGCAATTGCGCCAAGCCGTCAAACCGTTTAACTTTATCGGTTCTGTGCAGGTTTATTTTACCGCCGATCCCCTTGAAAGCACCGAGTTGGTGCGCGACAAACCATAACGGTGCGACGAGGGGGCCGTCAGTGCCGCCACCTGCCGGCGGCCGACGGTGACAACTGGCACATTGCCTGCATTTTCGCCGGAGATATCGATGATTCTTCACATCAGCAACGAGGTAACAGAATGTCCGTTGACAAGGTACTTGAAATAATAAAAGACAAGGAAATCGAATTCGTCGATCTGCGCTTCGCCGACACCAAGGGCAAGGAACAGCACGTCACCGTTCCGGCCCACACCATCGACGAAGCTTTCTTCGAGAACGGCAAGATGTTCGACGGTTCCTCCATCGCCGGCTGGAAAGGCATCCAGGAATCGGACATGATCCTGATGCCCGACGCGGATACCGCCGTGGTGGATCCCTTCTTCGAGGCGCCCACCCTGATCCTGCGCTGCGACATCGTCGAGCCGGCCACCATGGAAGGCTACGAGCGCTGCCCCCGTTCCCTGGCCAAGCGGGCCGAAGCCTACATGAAGTCCACCGGCATCGCCGACACCGCCCTGTTCGGCCCGGAAAACGAATTTTTCATCTTCGACGACGTGCGCTGGGGGGCCGACATCCACCGCTGCTTCTACGAGGTGGACTCGGAAGAGGCCAGCTGGAACACGGAAAAGGTCTACGAAGGCGGTAACATCGGCCACCGTCCCGCTCCCAAGGGCGGTTACTTTCCGGTACCCCCGGTCGATTCCCTCCAGGACGTGCGCTCCGCCATGTGCCAGACCCTGGAGGAAATGGGACTGAAGGCCGAGGTCCATCACCACGAAGTGGCCACCGCCGGCCAGTGCGAGATCGGCGTGGCCTGCAACACCCTGGTGAAGAAAGCCGACGAGGTGTTGATCCTCAAATACGTGGTCCAGAACGTCGCCCACGCCTTCGGCAAGACCGCCACCTTCATGCCCAAGCCGCTGGTGGGGGACAACGGCAACGGCATGCACGTGCACCAGTCCCTGGCCAAAGACGGGCAGAACATCTTCACCGGCGATCTCTACGGCGGCCTGTCGGAAACCGCCCTGTACTACATCGGCGGTATCCTCAAGCACGCCCGCGCCATCAACGCTTTCACCAACGCCTCCACCAACAGCTACAAGCGTCTGGTGCCCGGCTTCGAAGCGCCGGTGATGCTGGCCTATTCGGCCCGCAACCGCTCCGCTTCGGTGCGTGTTCCCTTCATCGCCAACCCGAAGGCCCGGCGGATCGAGGTGCGATTCCCCGATTCCACCGCCAACCCCTATCTGGCCTTCGCCGCCATGTTGATGGCCGGCCTCGACGGCATCCTCAACAAGATTCATCCGGGCGATCCCATGGACAAGAATCTCTACGACCTGCCGCCGGAGGAAGAAAAGGCCATCCCCAAGGTGTGCTTCTCCTTCGACGAGGCCCTCAAAGCCCTGGACGAGGACCGCGACTTCCTCAAGGCCGGCGGAGTATTCAGCGACGACCTGATCGACGCCTACATCGAACTGAAGATGGAGGAAGTCACCCGGTTGCGCATGAGCACCCATCCGGTGGAATTCGATATGTACTACAGCCTCTGAACCGGCGCGCTTCGCGTGCTCGACGCCCCGGTCCGCCGGGGCGTCTTCGTTTGTAGCCTTACCACCCGCCACTTCTATTGGCGGGGGCCGGGAACCCACATCGAGCAGGTGTCGAGGTTCGTAGCCGGACAATCGTGATAGAATCGGCATTCTCAGCGACATTTCCCATGCCATGCGTGTCATCGTCTTTTTCCTTTCGATCCTGTGGCTGGCCGGCTGCGCCAGTCTCTCCACCTTCGAACAACCCCGGGTCTCGGTGACGGACATCCGCCTGCGCGGCGGCAACCTGCTGGCTCAGGAGTTTCTGGTCACCCTGCGGGTCGACAACCCCAACGCCTACGGTTTCAAAATCAACGGCACCGTCAGCGACATCCTCCTCAACGGCCAGCCCGTCGCCCGCGGCCTGAGCAACCAACCGGTGGACATCCCCGCCTACGGCAGCGCCACGGTCGAGGTGGTCGCCCTGGTGCAGCCCCTGGACGTCCTGCGCCAATTGATGGAACTGGGCACCCATCAGGCCATCGATTACCAGGTCAAGGGCCATCTCAGCGTGGCTCGCGGCTGGAGCCGCGATATCCGCATCCCCTTCGAGGAACACGGTAGCCTGGATTTCTGGCGCTTCGTCGGCGAACAGGCCATTCCCCGGCCGCTCACCGAATGACCATGGCGCGTCCGCTGTCCGTTCACGATCACCGCCGTGACGCGGCCGGCTTCACTTACGTGTATCCGGTGGTCTCCCGGCGGGCGGGCGGCATCTCCATCGGCATCAATCTCAACCCCAACAACGCCTGCAACTGGCGCTGCATCTATTGCCAGGTCGAGGGACTGCGCCGGGGCGCCGCCCCGCCACTGAACGAAGAGCTGTTACGCCTCGAACTGACCGCCATGCTGGCGGACATCGAAACGGGCGCCTTCTACCGCCGTTTCCAGGTTCCCGAACCGTTTCGCCAATTGCGCGACGTCGCCATCTCCGGCAACGGCGAGCCCACCACCTTGAGCAATTTCGATGCCGCCGTCGCCGCCGTCGCCGCCGTCCTGACCGAAAGCCGCCCGTTTCCACCGCTGAAGAAAGTCATCATCAGCAACGGCAGCCAGGTGCACCGGCCTGCCGTAAGGCGCGGCCTGGCGCGGTGGGGAGAAATGGGCGGGGAACTCTGGTTCAAGGTCGACCGGGTCACCCCGACCGGCATCCGGCAAATCAACGGGGCGGCCTCGAACCCGCAACGGCTGCTGTTCCAACTGGAAAGCGCCGCCGCTTGTTGCCCCGTCTGGCTGCAAACCTGTCTGTTCGCCATCGACGGCCGCCCACCCGCCGCCGCTGAATGCGAGGCCTATCTGGACTTTCTCGCCACCCTCAGACAGCGGCGAATTCCGATCCGCGGCGTCATGCTCTACGGACTGGCACGCCCCTCCAGACAGCCGGAAGCATCCCGTCTGAGCCCTGTGCCCAAAGACTGGCTGGCGGATTTCGGGGAACGAATCCGCCGGCAAGGCTGGACGGTAAAGATCACACCCTAAACCTTATCGATCACGTGGATTTATTCGGTTAAACTTAACGCTCTGTCATCCAACGGGGAAGCAGCATGGAATACAAAGTCTTCATTCACACCAATCACAAACAGTGGCTCGGCGCCGTGGTCGCCGCCTACAGCATGAAGCGCAATTCCCCCAACGCCGACAAGTTCGCGGTGGAAATCATCGAACACAAGGATCATCCGTGGCTGCACGCGCGCGAGGGGCAGACTTATCTGCGCGACGGCCAGAAACGGGTCTGGCTCAACGACGATCTCCAGTCCTTCACCCCCCTGCGTTTCCTGCCTCCCAAGCTGATGAACTATCAGGGCCGGGCGGTGGTGGTGGACCCGGACGTGTTCGCCGTCGGCGACGTCTGGGAATTGCTGTCGCGGGACATGGGTGATGCCGGCATCCTGTGCCGTCCGCGCACCGGCAAGAAGGGCAAGGAAGGTTGTCTGGCCAGCAGCGTGATGCTGCTCGACAACGCCAAGCTGACCCACTGGGATCCAGAGGAAACCTTCGCTAAGCTGTTCGATTTCGAGGTGGATTACATGGACTGGATCTGCCTCAAGCTGGAGCCGCGCGATCTCATCGAGCTGTTCGAGGACGAATGGAACGACTTCGACCGCCTCACTCCCCGGACCAAAATGCTCCACACCACCAAGCGCAAGACCCAACCCTGGAAGACCGGCCTGCCGGTGGACTTCCGCCCGGCGGAAAAGAAGAACCTCTGGGGCCTGATCCTGCGCGCCCGTCGCCACCTGTTCGGCGAGTACGCCCTGTTGGGACACTACAAACCCCATCCCGATCCGAACATCGAGCGTTATTTCTTCGGGCTGGTGAAGGAGTGCCTGGAGAACGGGCTGGTCACCGAGGACGACATCCGTCGGGAGATGGCGCAGAATCACGTGCGCCACGACGCCTTCGACGTATTGGAACGGATCGAACCGCTGGCGCCACCGCCGGGGCATCCCCTCGGCTGGGACACGACGGTCCAGCGACAGGCGGCCTGAGCGCCGCTTCGCCACCCGCCCGGGGAACAGCTGGCGCTCGTTCGTCCATCGGGCGTACTCGGCCTGGATGGCCGAGTCCCAAGCGTCCAGGGATGGACTTGCAGCGTCCCGACGGACGAACGACCGTCAGCCTCCGGTCCCGGTGAACAACCGCTAACCCTCCATCAGGGCCCGAACCCGGGCCGTGGTGCGGCCGAGCTCGTCCGCCAGGGGCGGCGCATCCCCCGGAAAAGACTCTCCGAGCCACGCCGCATGACCGGCCGCGATCAGGGCCTCGTGGATGCGGCGGATCTCCCGGCGCAGACGCTGCGGCGCCAGGGTCAACGCCAGGGCGCTGCGGCGGGCGCGCCAGCGGCGCCGGTGCCAGAAGGGCAGCGCCGGGGTCACGGGCGCTTCCGGACGCATGGCCCAGCGGCCGTCACCGAAGGGAAAGAGAAACACCGGCCGGCCGGTGACACAGGCTTCGGTGATCATGGAAATGCTGTCGCCGGTGACCACGACGACGTCCGCCAGCCCCAGAAAGGCCCGGTAGGGATTGTCACCCATCCCGTAACGATGCAGCCGGCAAGGCACCGTCAGGGCCGCCTCGAAGGCGGCGACGGCATCGGCGGCGGTACGGGCGCTGGCGGTCGCCAGCACCGAAGCCTCCATCCGACGGGCCAGTTCGCTCACCTGGCGCGCCAGCCGGCGCGCGGCGGCGGCTTCGAACAGGTACGGGCCGCTGTCGCCCCCGAGAAGCACGGTGAGATACGGCGGTTTCACCCCCAGACGGTCGCGCCAACGCGCCGCCTCCCGGTCGAGCGTGGCCCGGCTCAGATCGTGGAGTGGCAGGGTGTTGTACAGCACGTTGGACAGTCGCGGCAAGTGGTACTGCGGGGTGGTGACGATGAGATCGAAGCGGTCGAGGGGCGCCCAGGGCCGGCCCACGTGGACGAGGCGCACCGGCTTTTCGGCCTGGCTGCGGATCCAGAGGGCGGCGGCCTCGTTGCGGCGACCGGCGGTCAATACCAAATCGGGCCACGGCGGCGCCAAGGGATCGCTGCGGCTGGTGTCGATACCGGCCAGGGTGGCGCCGAAGCGTCCCACCAGCAGCTCATAGGGGCGATAGGCCAGGTGTTTGACCTCATACGGCCAGCCCAGGGCCCGGGCCAGGGCCAGCAGTTGGGCGTTGTCACCGACCTTGTGGCCGCACAGCAGCCAGACCCGGGGCGGGAATGGGGTATAATTCTCTACCATTTCACTGGGATTCGATCCATGCTGCGAATCGCTGTTCTGTTGCTGGGACTGTTCACCGGCCTGGCCGCCGCGGCCGAAACCGTTCACATCGCCTTTCTCGGCAAGAAGCCGCCCGATCTGCGGCCCGCCACCGCCAACTTGGAACCGATCTACGACGACATCGGTCTGCGCGGGGCCGAGCTGGGGATCGAGGACGACAACACCACCGGCCGTTTCACCGGCCAGTCCTTCCGCCTGCTGGGGGCGGTGCTGGACCGGGACGAGGATCCCAAGCGGGCGTTCTATTTCCTGCTCAAAGAAGGCTACCGACACATCGTCGTCAACCTGCCCGCCGCCGATCTCCTGGCCCTGGCGGATATGGAAGGCGCCGAAAACGCTCTATTGTACAATGCCGGCGCCTACGACGACGTCCTGCGGGGCCGCCAATGCCGCACCAACGTGCTCCACACCCTCCCCAGCCACGCCATGCGCGCCGACGCCCTAGGCCAGTACCTGAAGAAGAAACGCTGGGAGGCGTGGTTCCTGGTACCCGGCACCCGGGACGAGGACCGCCGCTTCGCTGCCGCTCTCAAACGCACCGCCCGCCGCTTCGGCCTTGAAATCGTGGCGGAAAAGCCCTGGACCTACACCTTCGACGCCCGCCGCAGCGCCCAGTCCCTGGTGGCCACTTTCACCCAGGGGGTCGATTACGACATCCTCCTGGTGGCCGACGAGGCCGGTCTGTTCGGCGACTATTTCCCCTACCGCACCTGGCTGCCGCGACCGGTGGCCGGCACCCAGGGCCTGGTGGCCACCGCCTGGCACCCGACCCACGAGCAATGGGGCGCGGTACAGCTGCAGAACCGTTTCCGCGACCACGCCGGTCGCTGGATGAAACCCCGCGACTACGCCGCTTGGCTGGCGGTCCGCGCCATCGGCGAAGCCGCCACCCGCACCCAAAGCACCGATTTCGCCAAGATCCGGGAATTTCTCCTGAGCGACCGATTGGCCCTGGCGGGCTTCAAGGGCCGTCCATTATCCTTCCGCCCTTGGAACGGCCAACTGCGTCAGCCGATCCTGCTCACCGGCCCCCGGGCGGTGGTGGCCGTCGCACCGCTGGAAGGTTTCCTGCACCCGGTCGACGAATTGGACACCCTAGGATACGACGAACGGGAATCGGCCTGCCATCTCAAACCACGATCGCCTTGACCGCCACTCGAGACGGGAGATATCATTCCAAGATATTTGATATCGTCACCCGACTACCATGGTACGCACCGTCATCAATCTCGATCCGGAAGACAAAGCCTGGCTGGACCGCAAGGCCAAAGAGGAAAAGGTATCGATGACCGAACTGGTGCGCCGAGCCGTTCGCAGAATGCGGGAGGCGGAGGCGGAAACGCCGAAAACCTTCGAACGACTGCTGCAGCAAACCCGGGGCATCTGGACCCAGGGGGACGGACTCGAATACCAGAAGCGCCTGCGGGACGAGTGGTCGGGCGGAACCGACAAGTGAACTACCTACTGGACTCGGTCATTTTGATCGATCATTTCAACGGCATCGACCCGGCCGGCGCGTTCCTGGCCCGGGTTAAAAATGAAGCGGCGATCTCGGCTGTCACCCGCGCTGAGGTGCTGACCGGATTCAGCGATGATACCGGGCTTCATGTGGCAACCCGGCTGCTCGATGCTTTCCATTTCCTGCCCCTCGACCGGGAAAGCGCCGACCTGGCCGCCAGGCTGCGGCAAAACAATGGCTGGAAGCTCCCGGATGCCTTTCAGGCCGCCGTGGCCCAGTGCCACGGTCTCAAGCTGGTCACCCGCAATACCCGCGATTTCCCCCCTGAACTCGATTTCGTCATCATTCCTTATCAGGTCTGAATACAGATGTCTTGATACCATCTGCAACGATGAAAAAACGACTTTTGACCATCGATCCCCAGGCGCTGACCCGATTGTGCCGTAAACACCGGATCCGCCGCCTGTCCCTGTTTGGTTCGATGCTGAAAGGCACGGCTCATCCCGACAGCGACATCGACCTGCTGGTGGAATTCGAGCCTGGAGCCTGTCCCACACTGCTGGACCTGGCCGCTATGGAAGAGGAATTCAGTGCCTTGCTGCAGCGCAAGGTCGACCTGCGCACCGCCGCGGAATTGAGCCGCTATTTCCGGGAACAAGTCCTACGGGAAGCCGAAGTCCAATATGAAGCCGCATGACCGGATTCGTTTTCTGCACATGCGCGACGCCATCCAAGCCGCCCTTCGTTTCGTCGAAGGCCGTAGTCCTGCGGATCTGGGAGAAGACGAGATGTTATGTTTCGCTTTGGTCCGCGCTGTGGAAATCGTTGGGGAAGCGGCTGCACGCATCTCTCCCGAAACCCGCACATCCTTTCCCGAATTGCCCTGGCAAGCGATGATCGGCATGCGCAACCGGCTGATTCACGCCTATTTCGACGTCGATTTGGAGATTCTCTGGCATACTGTGGAACAAGCACTGCCGGAACTGCTTCAACAGATCGAAACCATTCTCACCCAGGAAACGTCATGAACCTGAGAACGATTCTGCTCCTTCTGGTTTTCATTTTTTCCTCTGCCCAAGCCGACACCATCGTGGTCACCCTGGAAAAGGACAACGCCCTGGCGGTGGTGGACGGCGACAGCCTGACTCTGGAAAAAACCGTCAAGATCGGCCGTCGTCCCCGGGACCTCAAGTTCAGCCCCGACTTCAAGAAACTCTACGTCGCCGTGAGCGACGACGACACCATCCAGGTGCTCGACGCCGAAACCTACCAGGTCGTCGGCACCCTGCCCTCCGGGGAGGACCCGGAAACCTTCGCCATCGACCCCGAGGGCCGGCGAATGTACGTCTCCAACGAGGACGACAACCAGGTGACGGTGATCGACCTGGCGACCGGCAAGGTCGTCAAGGCCGTTCCCGTGGGGGTGGAACCGGAGGGCATCGCCGTCAGCCCCGACGGCCGCTGGGTGGTGAGCACCTCGGAAACCACCAACATGGCCCATTGGATCGATCCCGAAACCCTGGAGATCGTCCACAACACCCTGGTGGATCCCCGCCCGCGCGCGGCCGCCTTCACCCCGGACGCCGAACAGCTGTGGGTGACCTCGGAGATCGGCAGCACCCTGACGATCATCGACACCGGCAGCAAGGCGATCGTCAAGAAGCTCCACTTCAAGATCCCCGGCGTCACCCAGGCGCTGGTGCAACCGGTGGGGGTGGTGATCGACCGCGAGCGCCGTTACGGTTACGTCGCCCTGGGGCCGGCCAACCGGGTGGCGGTGATCGACGCCCGCAAGCTGGAGGTGGTCGATTATCTGCTCACCGGCAAGCGGGTCTGGCATCTGGCCTTTTCCCGCGACGGCAAGAAGCTGTTCACCACCAACGGCGCCAGCCACGACGTCACCGTGATCGACACCGAACGACGCAAACCGGTCAAATCGATTCCCGTGGGCCAGTGGCCCTGGGGGGTGGCGGTACGTCCATGACGGCCCCGGCGCTCGAGGTCGAGCACGTCAGCTTCGCCTACGGCCCCAGGAAGGCTCTCGACGACGTCGGTTTCACCGTCCCCGAGGGCTGTTGCGCCATCCTGCTGGGGCCAAATGGCGCCGGCAAGAGCACCCTGTTCAACCTCATCACCCGCCTGTTCGACAGCCCCACCGGCACCATCCGCATCGCCGGCTTCGACAACCGCCGTCAACCGAGCCGAGCGCTGGCCCGGCTCGGGGTGGTGTTCCAGCAGCCGACGTTGGACCTGGACCTGACCGTGACCCAGAACCTGCGCTATCACGCCGCCCTCCACGGCATCGGCCGCCGCGAGGCCGACCGCCGCATCGCCGCCGAACTGGCACGCCTGGACATGAGCCAATACCGGAAGACCAAGGTCCGCGCCTTGAGCGGCGGCTACCGGCGCCGGGTGGAGATCGCCCGCGCCCTGCTTCACCGCCCCACCCTGCTGCTGCTGGACGAGCCCACCGTGGGGCTCGACATTCCCAGCCGCCAGGCGCTGGTGGAACACGTCCACGCCCTGGCCCGCGACGGGATGGGAGTGCTGTGGGCCACCCACCTGATCGACGAAGTGGCCCCGTCCGACGAGCTGATCGTACTCCACCGCGGCCGGGTGCGTGCCACCGGCGTGGTCACCGAGGTCATCCGCCGGCTGGCGGTGGCCACCCTGGCCGAGGTGTTCGAGGTCCTGACCGAGGAGACCGCCTGATGCATTACCTGCGCGCCCTCGGCGCCATCGTCGGCCGGGAACTGCTGCGCTTCCTCCACCAGCGGGGCCGTTTCGTCGCCGCTCTGGTGCGGCCGCTGGTGTGGTTGTTCATCTTCGCCGCCGGCTTCCGCTCGACTTTGGGCATCGCCGTCATCCCCCCCTACCAGACCTACATTCTCTACGAGGAATACATCACCCCCGGCCTGGTGGGCATGATCCTGCTGTTCAACGGCATGCAAAGCTCCCTGTCGATGGTGTACGACCGGGAGATGGGCAGCATGCGCATCCTGCTGGTGGCACCGCTGCCGCGCTGGTACCTGCTGACGAGCAAGCTGCTGGCGAGCACCTGCGTTTCCATTCTCCAGGCGTACGTGTTTCTCGCCATCGCCTATCTCTACGGCATCCAGCCGCCGCCCGTCGGCTATCTCCAGGTATTGCCGGCGCTGATGCTGGGGGGATTGATGCTGGGCGCCCTGGGGATGTTCCTGTCGTCGTTCATCAAACAACTGGAGAACTTCGCCGGGGTGATGAACTTCGTCATCTTTCCCATGTTCTTCCTCTCCACCGCCCTCTATCCCCTGTGGCGCCTGCAGGAATCCAGCCCTCTGCTCGCCACCCTGGCCCGCTACAATCCCTTCTCCCAGGCGGTGGAACTGATCCGTTTCGCCCTCTACGGACGCTTCGAGCCCTATGCCTTCGGCTACACTTTGATTACCATGTTGGTTTTCCTGGCCCTGGCGATCTGGGGCTACAATCCGTCCAAAGGACTCATGACCCGGAGAGGCAGATGACCCGACCCACCTGGCTGGTGACCGGCGGCGCCGGTTTCATCGGCGGCAACTTCGTGCTCAAACAGATCCGCGAGCGCCGCGCCCGCATCGTCAACCTGGACGCCCTCACCTACGCCGGCAACCTGGACACTCTGGCGCCGGTGATGGACGATCCCGACCACGTCTTCGTCCACGGTTCCATCGGCGACCGCGACCTGGTACGACGGCTGCTGGCCGAACACCGGCCTCAGGCGATCGTCAACTTCGCCGCCGAAAGTCACGTGGACCGCTCCATCGACGCTCCCAGCGCCTTCATCCACACCAACGTGGTCGGCACCTTCGAGCTGCTGGAGGCGGCGCGCCACTATTGGCGTGAGCTCCCGGAAGACAAACGGGACGCCTTCCGCTTTCTCCACGTCTCCACCGACGAGGTCTACGGCTCCCTGGGGGAGACCGGCAAATTCACCGAGGAGACCCCCTACCGCCCCAATTCCCCCTATTCCGCCTCCAAGGCCGGCTCCGACCACCTGGTGCGCGCCTATCACCACACCTACGGCCTGCCGACCCTGACCACCAACTGCTCCAACAACTACGGCCCCTACCAGTTCCCGGAAAAGCTCATCCCCCTGATGATCCTCAACGCCCTCGAGGGCAAACCTCTGCCGGTGTACGGCCAGGGGCTCAACGTGCGTGACTGGCTCTACGTCGAGGACCACTGCCGCGCCATCGAGCGGGTGCTGGAAGCCGGCCGTCCCGGCGAGGTCTACAACGTCGGCGGCGACAACGAGAAGCGCAACATCGAGGTGGTCAGGACCATCTGCCGTATCCTCGACCGTCTGCATCCGCAAGGCCGTCCCCACGAGCGCCTCATCACCTTCGTCGCCGACCGCCCCGGCCACGACCTACGCTACGCCATCGACGCCGGCAAGATCCGGCGGGAACTGGGCTGGCGGCCTGAGGAAACCTTCGAGTCGGGCAT
>JALSGR010000227.1 GCA_026982635.1 Methylothermaceae bacterium
TGCAGCGGTTCCGTCGCGAGTACGCCGCTCGCATGCAGCGGCAGGACTCGGTGATGAACGCCGGGCAATTGCAGGCGTATCGTGCCTTCCTGGCCAATCTGGGACAGGCGATCGAGGAACAGCAGACGGTGTTGCGGCAGATGCGGCAACGACATGCCGCCCTGGAACGCCACTGGCGGCAACTGCACTGCCGCCTGCGCGGGGTGGGGAAATTCCAGGATCGGCTCCGGCACGAGGAGGACCGCAACCGGGAGCGGCGTCAGCAGGCCGAACTGGATGACCGCAGCGCCGCTCGTTACCGCAAGACCCGGGCCGGCTGAGGTTGGCCCCGGGTTTGCTTCACTTTTGGAACGAACAGGCGACAGGAGAACGATCATGCAGCTGGATCTCGGTGGCATACTGGCCTCGGTGTTGAACGACCTGCTGCCCGGGGCCGTCCCCGTGGCCGGCACCGGGAAACCCATGGCCGACGAGGGGTTTCAGCAACTGCTGTCCCACCTCGCCGCCGTCGTCGGGGAGCAGAACGGCGGTCGGTTCCCTCTGGACGCGGTATCCCGGCCGCCGCAATCGGGGGATGCGGCCGTTCCGGCGCCCGTTTCCCTCGAGGCTTTGGATCCGTCCTGGGTGGACGAACTGCGCGCGTTGGCGGCGCGGGTGAAGATCCAGGTCCAGCCGCCGGATCGGTCGATGCCGGATGCCGATGCCGAACTGGCTGACCTGATGTCTGCCATCGGGCCGCTGCTGCAGAACGTGTTCCGGGAGCTGGAAGACGGCGGAACGAACGGCGGGGAGGGTGGAGCGATCGCCGCGCCGGACGGGGATGGCGAGGCTGCCGCGCGTCCCGCGCTGCCACTCGTGGAATTGATGTCGGCCTTGTCGGAAAAAGTTTTCGTGCCTTCGGAAGAAGAAGGGGAAGCGCCGGCGGTGCCCGTGGTGCCGTCCTCGAACGAAGAAACGACGCCGGAGTCGCGCCGGGTCGAGGCGGCCATGTCGAAGTTGGAGGCCGTTTCTTCCGCCGCGGAGCGGGCGGCGGTGGTGGAACCGGAAGTGTCGGTTTCCGAGAAGCTGTCCGCCGCGGAACGAGGGCCGATGGAAAAACCGGAAACGCCGGTTCCAGAGAAGCCGTCCGGCCCGGAGGCGGTGCCCTCGGCTCGCCCGGATGACGTCTTTCGTCCGGACGCGATGAAAAACCCGGCCCTCACGCCGGCGGTGCTTCCTTCCCGCTCCGTCCCCGCAGCGACCGTCGCCCTGCCGATCGATCATCCCCAGTGGCCCGACGCCTTGGGGGAACGTCTGGTTTGGCTCCGGGACAACGACATCCAGGCGGCGGAACTGCAGATCCATCCCCGTCATCTCGGGCCGGTGGCGGTGCGGATTCGGGTTCAGGACGATCAGACCACGATCCAGTTCGCTTCCCCCCATGCCGTGGTTCGGGAAGCGCTCGAGGCGGCGCTGCCGCGCCTGCGGGAGTCGTTCGCCGGTCAGCAGTTGCCGCCGGTCCAGGTGGAAGTGGGGCAGCAGTTCAGCGGCGACCAGCCCGGTTCCCAGGAAAACCGCGCCGGTGGGCACCCGTCCGATCGGTACCGGCTCCAGGGCGATTCGGCGGGGGATGCATCGGTGGTCCCCGAGGACGAGGGGCCGCGGCGGTCACCGGCGACGGGCAACCGCCTGCTCAGCCTCTACGTCTGAGTCATTCTTCCTCGGCCGGGGATTTCGCCGGTTCCCCGTTCGCTTCGTCTGTACGGGGAGTGGCCGGCTCGGGAGGCGGCAGCGCCGCCGGCGGTGTTTCCTGCGCCGGTCCCGTTTCCTTCAGCTCCGCCGATTCAGGTGCCTCCTGGACGCGGGGGGATTGTTGGGCGTTTGGTGCCGTTCGCCGGCCGCCACGCCGGCGTCGAGACCCACCGCGCCGCGAGGAACGGCGCCGCGCCGGCGGCTGATCGGTCGCTTCCGCCGGGGTTTCAGCCGAAGCATTGCGGGATGACGGCGCCGCACTTTTGACCTCGCTGTTCCGCCCTTTGCGAGAGCGCCGGCGGCCGCGCTGGGGCTCGGTTTCCTGCTTGGGGGCGGGAAGCTCGGCCCGGGGTTCCGCCGGTTCCGGGGCGGCGGTTCGGGCGCCGCCGATGAGTTTTTGCCAGAACCGCTTGATCAGCTCGGCGGAGGACGCCTTGCTGCGGATGGGCGCCGGCGTGGTGGGGAGGAAGTCCTTGACCGCCGGTTCCTCGACCTTTCGTCCCCCGTCGATGGCGAATTCCGGCACTTCCCGTTTCGCTTCGGGAATCTGCTCGTAGCTGGCCTGTTCGTGTTCGCTCTCCTCGCTCTTGCGCAGGCGCTGGATTTCGTAGGCCGGGGTTTCCAGATGCCGGGAAGGAATGATCACCACGGTCACCTCGTGGCGCTTTTCGATCTGTTCCAGCATCTGGCGCTTCTCGTTGAGGAGATAGGTGGCCGGTTCGATGGGCAGATGGACCACCACCTTGCCGGTGTTGGGCTTGATGGCCTCCTCTTCGATGATGCGCAGGATGGCCAGGGCCAGGGATTCGGTGCTGCGGATCATGCCCTGGCCCTGACAGCGGGGGCAGGGGAGCAGGCTGGATTCTCCCAGGGAGGGGCGGAGCCGCTGGCGCGACATCTCCAGAAGGCCGAAGCGGGAGATGCGGCCGATCTGGATCCGGGCCCGGTCGCTCTTGGTGGCTTCCCGCAGCTTGTTTTCCACCGCCCGCTGGTGGCGGGGCGAGGACATGTCGATGAAGTCGATCACGAACAAGCCGCCCAGGTCGCGCAGACGCAGCTGGCGGGCGATTTCCTCCGCTGCCTCCAGGTTGGTGTGGAAGGCGGTTTCCTCGATGTCACCGCCCTTGGTGGCACGGGCCGAGTTGATGTCGATGCTGGTCAGGGCCTCGGTGTGGTCGATGACGATAGTGCCTCCGGAAGGCAGGGGAACGTCACGCCGGTAGGCCAGTTCGATCTGGCTTTCGATCTGAAAGCGGCTGAACAGGGGAACCGGGTCCTCGTACAGTTTGGCCTTGTGGATGAAATGGGGCATGACCTGCTGGAGGAAGTTGCGCACCATGCGGTAGGTGGCCGGATTGTCGATGAGGATCTCGTCGATGTCCGCCCGCAGGTGATCGCGCAGGGCCCGGATGATGACGTTGCTCTCCTGGAAGATCAGGAACGGGGCCGGGCGCGATTGAGCGGAACGTTCGATGGCCTCCCACAACTGCAGCAGATAGTTGAGGTCCCACTGCAGTTCCTCGGCGGTCTTGCCCCCGGCGGCGGTGCGGACGATCAGGCCCATCCCTTCCGGGATGTTGAGGGAGGCGACGATTTCCCGCAGGTCGCCGCGGGCTTCCCCTTCGATGCGGCGGGAGATGCCCCCCGCCCGGGGATTGTTGGGCATCAGGACCAGATAGCTGCCCGCCAGGGCGATATAGGTGGTCAGGGCCGCGCCCTTGTTGCCCCGCTCCTCCTTCTCGATCTGGACCACGACCTCCTGGCCCTCGTGGATGAGATCCTTGATCTCTGACCGGCTTTGCGTCGGATCCAGGGGCCTGGAAAGATAGCTCAGGGCGATTTCCTTGAACGGGAGGAAGCCGTGGCGTTCCGCGCCGTAGTTGACGAAAGCCGCTTCCAGGCTGGGCTCGATTCGGGTGATGATGCCTTTGTAGATGTTGGCTTTTTTCTGTTCGCGGGAGGGAACCTCGATGTCAAAGTCGTAGAGTTTCTGGCCTTCGACGAGCGCAACGCGCAGCTCCTCCGGCTGCGTCGCATTGATCAGCATTCTCTTCATTACGGTAGTCCTTTCGCTGGGTGGCGAATGCGCGCGGTGCGGGCTCGACGGCCGTGAGGCCGACCGCGGCCGCTAGGGCCATGGCGGTGAGCACGGACAGGTGGAACGAGGTGTCCGCCAGGAGGGCCCGGCAAATCGTCGGCGTCGGCATTCGCTTCATCTGTTTCAAACCAATTAATTTACAATGGGTCTTTTGACTGCGGGTTTGTTTCTTGTATGACCCTTGGGCCGGTGCATGGTTCTGGAAAGCCACGGCGAGAACCGAGTTCCATCCGGCAGCGTCCCCGGCGGCTCGAAAGCCTGCCGGGGGCAGGGGGATTTTCTCGAACGCTGGACCACTCATTATAACAGCCCCGATTCCGAAATCCATGAAAGAACAACTTGTTGAAGCAAAAGAAAAAAGCGCCCCGGGTCGGCTGGAGATTCAAAGCGACGAGGCCGGACGGCGGATCGACAATTTCCTGATCGCCCGCCTCAAGGGGGTACCCAAGAGCCGGATATACCGCATGCTCCGCACCGGAGAAGTGCGGGTCAACAAAGGCCGGGTCAAGCCGCAGTATCGGCTGCGTTGCGGTGACGTCGTCCGCCTGCCGCCGGTGGTTCTGGAGGAACGGACAGCACATCCGGGAGTGGCCCGGGGAATGGGACGGCGCCTGGAGGACCGTGTTCTTTACGAGGACGAGGTCCTGCTGGTGCTCGACAAGCCGGCGGGGATGCCGGTCCACGGCGGCAGCGGTCTGGAAGGGGGGGTGATCGAGGCCCTGCGGAGCGTGCGTCCGGAGGCGCGGTTTCTGGAACTGGTCCACCGTCTGGACCGGGACACCTCCGGCTGTCTTCTGATCGCCAAGAAACGTCCGGCACTGCGAGCGCTCCACGCCCAGATGCGGCAGAACGCCGTCGACAAGCGTTACTTGCTCCTCATGACCGGGATCTGGCGCCAGCGGCGCCGGACGGTCGACGCGCCGCTGAGGAAGTTCGTCCTGCGCGGCGGCGAACGTCTGGTGCGGGTCGATCCCGAGGGCAAGCCGTCCCGGACCGAGTTCCGCCGCCTGGGGCAAGGGATGGGCGCCACCCTGGCCGAAGCCCACCTGCTGACCGGCCGCACCCATCAGATCCGGGTCCATGCCGCCTGGCTGGGCCATCCTTTGGCCGGCGACGAGCGATATGGGGACAAGGAAGCGAACCGTCGTTGGCGAGGGCAGGGCTTGAGACGGTTGTTCCTCCACGCCTGGCGTCTGGGTTTCCGTCATCCGGCCAGTGGCGCTATCATGAGGTTCGAGGCGCCTCTGGAGCCGGAACTGACGGATTTGCTGGCACGTCTGGGGATCTCATGAGCCGCGATACGACCGAACCGCTTCATTCGCTGGATGCCGACCTTACTCATCGCCTTCGGGTGCAGGTGCGGCCGTTCAAGATTCCGCCGGTCGAAGACGCCCTCGTGCTGGGCCGGAAGGCGGCCATCGGCTGCTACGCCATCCGCCGGGCGCTCCATCTGCTGATGGCGGTCCCTTTCGTCCACATCGAGCTGGATGACGAGATCGTCAGCGACCTGATCGTGCGCGACACCGTCCTGCGCCGCTTTCCCCGCGATCGGCTGGTCGCCTTCGTCTTGGAGAAGATCAAGCCCCTGATGCAGGCGGAGGAGATCCTCCATTTGGCCATCGAAACCGAGGTGACGCTGACCTCCCGGACCGACGCCCGGCACCGCGATGTTCCCCCTGACCGCCCGTGACGCCTTGGCTTCCCGTCTGTGCCGGGTGAGCGAAGAGGATCGCCCCGCCACGTGCGGGGACGGCCTGGACTGTCTGTACGCGGTGTTCGCTGTCCGCGACGGTGGCCGGTTCCTGGGGCTGGTGTCGGCCAGGGAAGTGGCGGAAACGCCGCACCGGATCTTCGCCGATCTCATCCGGGAAAAACTGCCGTGCGTGGTGGCGGCCGATTGTTCCCTCGAGGCCGTGCTCCGCTGTATGGATCGGTCGGATCGCTGGTATTTTCCGGTGGTCGACGATCGGGGGGCGTTTCTCGGGGCCGTCACCCGGGCGCGGGTGCTCGAAGTCCTGCTCGATTCTCACAGCCGCCTGCTGCGGGACAACCGCCTGCTCACCCGGCGCCTGTTCCTGCTCCAGGAGCAGGAACGCCGCCGTCTGGCCCGGGAGCTCCACGACGAACTGGGCCAGTACATCGCCGCCCTCCGGCCCGATCTCGAGCACCTCCGTCTCGCGAGCGGCGGCGATCCCGGCGTCCAGCGGCAGGTGGCGGTCATCGAACGGGTGGTGGACCATCTCCACGACGCCGTGCGGCGCCTGCTGCATCGTCTACGGCCCGAATTGCTGGATCAACTGGGATTGCCCGACACCCTGCGTGAACTGGTGGAAGAATACCGGCGCCACTATCCCGACATCGCCTTTTCCCTGGCCATCGCCAGCCAACTGGGAGATCTGTCCGACGATCACGCCATCGTTCTCTACCGTGTCGTTCAAGAGAGCCTGACCAACGTGGTTCGCCATTCGGACGCCAAGGCGGTGTGGATCTGCCTGTGCCGTCACCACCGTTGCGAGACGCCGGTATGCGGAGAGTGGTTTCCGCCCTCCAGTTGTCGCGCCGACGTGGTTCATCTCCTGATCCATGACAACGGCGTCGGCTTGCCGCGGCAGCGGCCGCCTGGTTTCGGTCTGATGGGCATGCGGGAGCGGGTGGAGAGTCTGGGTGGTACGTTCCGTCTGGAAAGCCGGTCCGGCGAAGGGCTCTGGGTGATCGTGGAGTTGCCGTTGAAAAGGGAGGATGAGCGTGATCCGGTTGTTGTTGGTGGATGATCACCCGGTGGTCTGCAGCGGTTACCGCCGTTACCTGGAGCAGGTCGACGACATCCAGGTGGCGGCCGAAGTCGGCAGCGGGGCCGAGGCCTACCGCCTGGCGACCCTTCTGCACCCGGACGTTGTCGTGTTCGACCTCACCCTGCCGGACGTCAACGGTATCGAATTGCTGCGTCGCCTCTGTCGCCGTCATCCCGGGATTCGGGTGCTGGTGTTCACCATGCACGAAAACGAGCTGCTGATGCACCGGGCCCTGCAGGCCGGTGCCCTCGGCTATCTCTGCAAGCGTCACGGTCCCGCGGTGCTGGTGGAAGCGGTGCGCCGGGTGGCGGCCGGCGAGCCGTTTCACGATCCGTATCTGGCGGGACGGCGGAGAAAGACGCCGGACGAGCGGCTGCAGCGCCTGACCCCCCGGGAGTTCGAAGTCTTTCAATTGCTGGCCCAGGGCCGTTCGGTGATGGAGATCGCCCGTCTGTTGCACCTGAGCCGCAAGACCGTCGGGGTTCACCAGACTCGCATCCTCAAGAAGCTCGGCCTGGACAACACCGTCCAGTTGGCCCTCCTGGCGGTCCGTTGTCGGTTGGTCCAGCCCTAGATTTTAAGGATTTTTCTTATGGCAATCGGTGGCGGGGTGTCCATAATTCCATTGAGTTGGCATGGTTGTTGGAAAGGGGAAGTTCGATGCGTGTCAATTTGCCCGTCACCGGTCGGGAGCGCGCCGTTCCCGAGGATGAGGAGCTGATTTCCGCCACCGATCTTCGAGGACGTATCACTCACGTCAACCAGGCGTTCGTCGAGGTTTCCGGCTTCACCGAGGAAGAGCTGATCGGTAAGGCCCACAACATCGTTCGCCATCCCGACATGCCGCCGGAGGCGTTCGCCGATCTGTGGCGCGCCCTCGAGAACGGTCGGAGCTGGATGGGGATCGTCAAGAATCGTTGCAAGGACGGGGATCATTACTGGGTGGACGCTTTCGTGTCTCCGATCGTGGAGGACGGTCGGGTGGTCGGCTACGAGTCGGTTCGGATCAGAGCCCGGCCGGAGCGGCGGCAGCGTGCCGAGGCGTTGTATCGGCAGCTCCGCGAGGGTCGGTTCCGCCCGCCCCGTGTCCTGGGTTTGGCCGAGCGCCTCGCCTTGGGCTTCGCCGCCCTGCTGGGACTGCCTGCGGCGGGGTATCTGTTTTCCCCGCTGGGGTTCTGGGCGGCGCTGGTCCTGACGGCGCCGCTCGCTTGGTTCTTGTGCCGGCGGCTGCTGGCGCCGCTGACGGCGGTGGTGGACTGGTCGCGGCGTTTCAGCGACGATCCCCTGGCCTGTCTGGTGTATGCCGGGCGCGCCGACGAGGCAGGGCAACTGAAGACCGCGCTGCTGTCCATGGAAGCCCGGCTCCGGACCATGCGAGGGCGCTTCCGGGAGGTGGCCGGGAAGACGAGGATGACGGCGGAGCGGAACCGGGACGCTTCGGCCAACACCAGCCGGATGCTCGAACACCAGTTGGCGGCCACGGAATCGCTGGCCCAGGCCATCGAGGAGTTGAACCGGACCACCCGTCGAATCGCCGACAGCGCGGCCCACGCCGCCAAGCTGGCCGAGGCGGCGGCCGGGGCCACGGAAGAAGGGGTGGGAATCAGCGGGGAGACCGCCGAAGGGATCGCTAGGCTGGCGGATGAGGTGGAGAAGGCGGCGGATCTGATCCGCGACGTCGGCAAGGAAAGCGACGCCATCGGCATGGTCATCGGCGTGATTCGCGACATCGCCGACCAGACCAATCTCCTGGCCCTCAACGCCGCCATCGAGGCGGCCCGGGCCGGGGAGCAGGGGCGGGGATTCGCCGTGGTGGCCGAGGAAGTGCGTAAACTGGCCTCCAGCACCCAGGAGTCCACCCATCAGATTCAACGGCTGGTGGAGAACTTGCAGCGCGGGACGCGGGCGGCGGTGGCGGCCATGGGCACCAGTTGCGAATCGGCCCGTCGGAGCGTGGCGCGGGCCGAAAGCGCCGGTGATCGCCTGTACGAGGTGATCCGATGCATCGGCGACATCAAGGAAGTGAATCTGGCGGTGGCCGAAGCGGTCGAGCGGCAATCCCAAGTCACCGAACGGATCCGCGACCGTGTGGGGCGGATCCGTGATACCGCCGGCGAGGTGGCCCGGGATGCCGAGGCCACCGCCGCCGCCGGCCGAAACCTGCTCGATTTGGCCACGGATCTGCGCGTCATGGCCCATCGTTTTTCCTTCCAGGACGGGAGCTGATTCATGGATGTCGAAAATCCCCTTCAAGTGGCGCCACCCCGCCCGCTGGTGGTGACCGAGGCTCTCTGGCGCCGGGTTTGCTTCGTCGGGCCCGACGACCGGCCGCTGCTGACCGAGCTGCCGGACACCACCGTGTTCGCGGTGTTCGAACGCGGTCCTTGTCCGGTGTTTCTGGGCCTGGTGACGCCGGAGCAGATCGCCGCTCGCCCCGGGCGCGTCTTCATGGATCTGCTGCTCCAGCCGCCCCCGCCGCCGCTGCGACCCGACGACATGGTGGAAGCGGTCTGGCGCCGCCTGCAACGGGAGCGCAGCGGGGCGCTGGCGGTGCTCGACGACCACGGTCGGTTCGTCGGTGCGGTGACGCCCGCCAGCCTGCTGGATGCGGTGTTACGGCGGCTCGGTTCCCTGGAGCGGGAAATCCGCCTGCTCGGGGAAGGCTACCAGCGGCGTCTCGACTGTTTGGCCGAACACGCCGGTCGCCTGCGGCGCCTGAACGACGCCCTCAGGACGATGTTGTCCCAGGCGCTGGAAGAGGGTCAGGAAGCCGATCTCTTCCAGAACGCCCTCGAGGTGCTGACTTCCCTGGTGGGCGCCCGTTACGGCGCCCTGGTGGTGCTGGACGGTGAGGGAAAGGTCGCCGATTTTCTCTACACCGGCCTTTCCGAAGCCGAGGCGGCGGCCATCGGCCGGCTTCCCCGCGGCGAGGGGTTGCTCGGGGAGCCCTTGTCGCGCCAGGGTATCCTGCGGCTCCAGGATCTCGCCGCCCATCCGGGGGCGGCCGGGTTTCCGCCGGGCCATCCCCCCATGAATACCCTGGTGGCGGCCGTGGTCCGTCACGAGGGCGAGATCTACGGCCGGGTCTATTTGTGCGACCGCGAGGACGGCGAACCCTTCAGCGCCGAGGACGAGCAACTGGTGAAGGCGTTCGCCGAGGCCACGGGGCTGGCGGTGTTCCACCGGCGCAACCGCGAGGTCCAGCGCCGGGCCGAGGTCGATCTCCGCATCGCCGCCCAGGTGTTCGAGAGCAGCGCCGAGGGCATCCTGATCACCGACGCCGACAAGCGGATCGTTCTGGTCAACCAGGCCCTGACCACGATCACCGGATACAGCCGGGAGGAATTGATCGGCAAGACCCCGGCCGTCTTCAGTTCCGGCCACCACGACAAAGCGTTCTACGCGGAAATGTGGCGCAGTCTCAACGAGACCGGCCAGTGGCAGGGGGAGATCTGGAACCGGCGCAAGAGCGGGGCGGTGTATCCGGAGTGGCTGCGGATCAACGCCATCACCGACGAGACGGGCCAGGTCACCCATTACGTGGCGGTGTTCGCCGACCTGTCGGAATTCCTGGTGCCGCGCAAGGGCATGGAGCGCCTGATGCACTTCGATCACCTGACCGAGCTTCCCAACCGGCTGACGTTCCGGGCCGAGCTCAAACAGGCCATGTTGCGCACCCGCTTCAACGGCAAGTGGATGGCGTTGCTGATGGTGGACCTGGACCGGTTCAAGATCATCAACGACACCCTCGGGCATCAGACCGGCGACCGGCTGCTCCAGCAGGTGGCGCGGCGCTTGCAGCATTGTCTGCGCCGGCGCGAGGCCCCGCGCATGGGCGACACCGTGGCCCGGCTCTCCGGCGACGAGTTCACCATCATTCTCAACGATCTGGAAAGCCGGGAGGACGCCGCCGTCGTGGTGGACAAGATCATGGAACGTTTTCGCCAGCCTTTCGTGCTCGGGGAGCTGGAGCGCTCGGTCACGGTCAGCGTCGGCGTCGCCTTCTACCCCGGCGCCGCCGAGACCCTCGACGATCTCATCAGCCAGGCCGACATCGCCATGTATCATGCCAAGAGGCAGGGCCGGAACCGCTGGTGCATCTACGATCCGGACGTCCATGGGCCGAGTCAGCGTCGGCAGGTGCTGGAGAACGACCTGTACAACGCCCTCGACCGGCGCCAGTTCGAGATCCACTACCAGCCCCAGGTGGCGATGAAAGATGGTCGTGTGATCGGCCTGGAGGCGCTGCTGCGCTGGAATCACCCGGAGCATGGGACGGTCAGCCCCGCCGAGTTCATTCCTATGCTGGAGGAGACCGGCCTGATCGTTCCCGTGGGGGAGTGGGTGTTGCGCCGGGTGGGCGCCGACTACCGCCGTTGCCTTCGGGCGCTGGGGCTGCGGGAAGGGGCGTTGACCGTGGCGGTCAACGTTTCCCCCCGCCAGCTGGGACAGGAACTGGTGGGGCAGGTGCGAAGGGTGCTGGAGGAATGGCGGCTTGATCCCGCCTGGCTGAAACTGGAATTGACCGAATCGGTGGCCATGGAGGATCCCGAAGGATCGATGCGCGTTTTCACCGCCCTGAAGGAATTGGGCGTGGAGATCTGCATCGACGACTTCGGCACCGGCTACTCTTCTCTCAGTTACCTAACCCGCCTGCCCATCGCTGCCCTCAAGATCGACCGGTCTTTCATCCGGAGCATGAGCGATCATGCCGAGGACCGGGAAGTGGTGGGCGCGGTCATCGCCCTCGGCCACAACTTGGGCCTCCAGGTCGTCGCCGAGGGGGTGGAGACCCAGGATCAATATGACGAGCTGGCGGCCATGGGCTGTGACGTCGTCCAGGGCTATCTGTGCGGCCGGCCGGTGCCGCTGGATCGCCTCAGGCCGCCTGGCGCGACTGCCAGCCCAGATTGAGGGGATCGCCCGGCGGCCCCAGGGGCGGGGTCCGGTCCAACACCTCCAGGGCGTCGTGACGGATGTGGTTCTTGGCCATTTCCTCGCGCAGGAGGTCTTCGGTGACGATGCCTTTTTCCAGACATTCCTTCAGGAGGCCGAAGAAGAAACGCTCCTGGTTGCGGTCGGGGTGACGCACGTACCTGCCCAGCAGGGCGTGGTCGCCCAGAAGACGGCGGCGGGCGCGCATCAGCCAGCCGATGGGGGGGAACAGGCGGAAACGGTCCGCCGGGGTCCAGTCGATGGGAAGGCCGGTCTTCCACGGCTGGGTCAGGCGCCGGGTGTTGTGGAGCAGTTTGGTGGCCGGGGTCAGTTTGTCGAAATCATTCCACTCCGGCTCGAACAGGCCGATGCTGTCTTTGGGTTCCTGGCGGAGACCGATCCAGTCCATGTAGTCGAGCTCGAAGTCGAACATGGCGCGGAACTGGCATTCGCAGTTCCAGTGGGTCAGCTTGGCGTTGTCGAGGAGCATGACGCTGGA
>JALSGR010000228.1 GCA_026982635.1 Methylothermaceae bacterium
GTCATCGGGGACGACATCAAGGCGCAGGTGGGGGCGACCATCACCCATCGCACGCTCACGGATCTTTTCGCCAAGCGCGGTGTCAAGCTGGAGCGTACCTATCAGCTCAACACGGGTGGCAACACCGATTTTCTCAACATGCTCAACCGCGCGCGGCTGGCGTCCAAGAAGGAATCCAAGACCGAGGCCGTGCAGGCCGTCACCGCCCAGCGTCTGGCGGACGAAAACATTCACGTCGGGCCCAGCGACTATGTGCCCTGGCAGAAAGACAACAAGCTGTGCTTCATCCGCATGGAGGGCAGGCTCTTCGGTGATGTGCCCATGAACCTGGAGCTGCGCCTCTCGGTGGAGGACTCGCCCAATTCGGCGGGTGTGGCCATCGATTCCATTCGCCTGGCACGCCTCGCCCTGGATCGTGGCATCGGCGGCGTGCTCTATGCCCCCTCGGCCTATCTGTGCAAGCACCCCCCGCGCCAGTACACCGACGACGAGGCCTACCGCATGACCGAGGCCTTCATCGAGGGCAAGCTGGGAGAGATGCATGAAGTGCCTGGTGCTGGCCGCGGGCGGCGGCAGTCGGCTGCGGCAACGGGCTGAGCAGCTGTCGCCACATCATTGCCAGTGGGCCCGTTCCAGGCCGGTTCCGGAACGGGCCTAGTTCAATGTCACCGGTTTGGCTCCTATAATCACCGTATGATCTTGCCGACCCAGCTCCACTATTTGCCTTGCCGGTCCACGGCTTGGCGCAGGGCCGCTTACCTCCTCCACCGGGAGTCCCCGCGCGGGTTGGCGTTGCATCCTGACGATCCGTTGGAATTCCGGGACCAAATGAATCGTTACCATCTCCCCAGCGAAGCCTGGATTGATTTTCGAATTCTTACGCGCTGGATACAAGCGGGGGTGCCCATCCCTCTGATCGTGATCCTGGATTTTGTCCTCTTGCAACAGCGCTCCGACGGCTCGTGGAGCGTGGATGGTCGGCTGCCGAACTCCGGAGCCTGCTATCGCTCACTGGAGTATGCTGCCCGCGTGGGCTTGGGGGGAAAAGACGCCCGCCTGGAAAAAGGTCTGGATTTCCTGGAAACATCGCTGGAGGAAGGGGGACTGCGCTCACCCGGCCCTCTGCCAGGCATGCCCCCGGAGGTCGGCACCACGGCACGCTGCCTGCACGTCTTCAGCCTGCTGCGACCGGATTCGCCAGCAGTGCGGGAAATGCAGTCCTGGCTGTATGCGCGACTTTTCGTGAGCGGTGAACTGGCCTGCTGGCATACAGATTACGCGATCGACGATCCTGATCGAGGTATCACAGGGGCGACATCCTTGGCATTGTTTGCGTTGCTGCGCTGTGGAAACCCGGACAGGGAAACGCTCGGCCGCGTCGTGCGCTGGCTGTTGCGGGTCCAGAATCCAGACGGGGGTTGGCCGGACAAACCGAGGAGCCCATCCAGCATCGATAATACCTACAACGTATTACGTGCGCTCATCGAAGCGAGAAACCTGGGCATCGCCATCGAGGAATTGAACGAGGCCTTGAAGAAAACAGAGCAGTTCGTTCACCTGCCCGTTCATCTCGACAACGCTTCACCGAGTGGCTTGGCCATGACATTGCGCGCTCGCCTGCTTTTCGCGCAAAGTGCCTTTGATCGTCCGGTGGTCGAATCCTTGGCTGCGCTAGAACGATACAAGGAACGTTGGTATACGCCCGCTGCCCACTACTACAACGCCATACTGATCTGCGGACTGGCGGTCGCGGAGTGGCTCGACAAGGCCCGTGAAGAAGGCAATTCCTACGAGCGGACACGGGTTTCGCGCGGCCAGCGTTTCCTGTTGGACTTCCCGGTGGACATTCCTCCCTTCTGTCCGGGTCATCGCGGTGGACTCTACGAACGGATGCTCGGTGCCCTGGCGGCGGGACGCATGTATCCGGCGGCCTCCCTGATCGAAGAAACCTTCACCATCCGCGATTTCGGTGGCATGGTGCTTGGCCCGATCCTTTTCTTCGCCGTCTATGTGGACGCAGATCTGCTGCGCGCCGTCATGGTCCGTGGCGAGGGGCATGCCTACACGCTGCCTTTTGCGCTTCTCTATGCCGCATGGCTGTCGTTGAAATGGCGGGATCGTTCGACAACCTCGAATTTTTTCGCGACGACGCTGTTGGCCTGGGGACTGGCTCTGGGACTCATTGCCTGGCTCGGTACCGCCTGGAAGACCGGTGGAGGAATCCCGGACTGGCATGACTGGGGGGATCCCGCCTTCTGGCGGTTGGGGCTGTTCTTCGCGCTCATGATTGACGCCGGGCGCCGACTTGTTCACCAGACGCATCTGGACCGTATCTTCATCCGTAACGGTCCGGACCGATGCACCGCATGGCCATCCTCGCCCACCGCGGCGACAGCGCGCACCATCCCGACAACACCTGGGCGGCCATCCGTGCGGCGCATGAGGCCGGGGCGGATGCCTGCGAGGTGGACGTGCAGCGCCTTGCGGACGGGACCCCGGTGATCTGTCACGACTACGAGGTCGGCGGATGGCGGTTGGAGGATCTCGACGCGGAGACCTTCGGCTCGTTGTGCCCGGATGCGCCGTTGCTGGACTCCTTGCTGGAGTGGAGCCGCGCCCGGCGGTTCCCGCTGCTTCTGGAAGTGAAGGATGCCTCCCTCCTCGATGCCCTGGCGGCGCGGCTGCGGGAGACGGATCCCTCGCTGGTGACCGTAGCCTCCTTCCACGGCCCCTTCCTGCGGGACTTCGCCTTCGCCTGCCCGGGTGTCCTTACCTCCCTGATGCTCGGGACGGTGCTGGATCCAGACGACATGATCGAACTCGCCCGGGGCTACCGCACGCGCGGCGTCCATCCCTGCTGGGAAGCGCGGGATCCAAGGCCGCATCGGCTGCTCACCCAGACGGCCGCGGCCCGCATCCGGGCGGCGGGCCTGCGGCTCACTCTGTGGCACGAGGAGCGTCCGGAGGAACTCGGGGCCCTGCTGCGGCTGGCGCCGGACGCCCTCTGCACCAACGATCCCGGACTCTTGAAAAGGCTGCGCGATGCCCCTATTCCCATGCGGCGATGAGCGAACGTCCCGCCGGCGTCGTCGAACGCCTCAACAAGCGCCTGACCGTGCCGCTGGCCGAACGGCTGGCGGGGGTCGCCTGGATCACGCCCGATCGGGTCACCTGGACCTCGGCCGCGTGCGCCGGCCTGGCTGCGCCGGCGGCCCTGCTGGCCGGCTGGCCGCTCGCGGCCGCCGTCCTGGTGCTGGCAGGGGCCTGGCTGGACAGCCTGGACGGGGACCTCGCCCGGGTCCGCGGCGCAGGCAGCCGCGAGGGCGAGATCCTGGACGCCGTGCTCGACCGCTACATCGATTTCCTGCTCACGGCGGCGTTGATCCTGGCAGCGGGGGACTGCCTGTACTGGGGGCTTGCGGCCTTGCTCGGCACCCAGATGGTGCCCTACGTCCGCGCCCGCACCGAGGCGGCCGGCAAGGCGTCCCGGGCGACCTTCGGCTCGCGGGACGTCCGCAATCTGATCCTGGTGGCGGGGATCGCCGTGCAGCAATATTGCCTGGTGCTCGCCGTCCTGGCCGTGCTCACCAACCTCTCCGCCGCCCACCGGTTCTACCATGCCGTGCGGCGTACGCGGGAAGGAGGGGCCGATGGCGGCTGAGTGGGTGGGCGTGATCCTCGCGGCCGGCCGCGGCAGCCGGCTGGCCCCGCTGACCGACCGCACGCCCAAGTCGCTGGTCGAGGTCGGCGGCCGGCCTTGCCTGGACTGGGCCATCGCCGCCCTGGCCCCGGCCGTGGACCGCATCCTGGTGGTGACGGGACACCTGGGCGGACAGGTGCGGGCGTGGATCGGGGACCGGCCCTTCCCCGTGCCGGTCGAGACTGTCACCAACTCCGCGCCGGAGCGGGGCAACCTCACCAGCCTGGCCGCGGCGCGCGAGGCGATCGGCGCGGGCGGGTTCGTCCTGACCAATGCCGACCACCTTTTCCCGGCGGACTTCTATACCGCGTATTTCCCGGCCGGCGAGGGGGTGCGCATCGCCGCCCAGCGCGCCCGCCCCATCCTCGAGGACGAAATGAAGATCCGCCTCGGGGAGGCAGACCGCCTGTCGGCCATCTCCAAGCGGCTGGCTGACTTTGACGGCGCCTACATCGGCGCCACCCGGGTGTCGCAGGACGCCGCCGGGCGCTACTGGGCGGCCTTCGACCGGGTCACGCGACAGGCCGACCCGGCCACCGCCTGCGTGGAAGACGTGCTCGAGGCGCTCGCCGCGAGTGGACATTCTCCGGTTGCCGTCTGGTGCGACGCGGTGCGCTGGCACGAGGTGGACACGCCGGAGGACCTGGCGCGCGCCCGGGAGGCACTGGGACCATGAAAGCACGGCTCATTGTCTTCGATCTGGACGGCACCCTGATCGACACCATGGGCGACTATGCCGACCGGGCGGCCATGCTCATCGAGACGCACTACGGCCGCGATTTCGACTGGGCCAGACGGCGCTACCTGGAGACCTCCGGCCTTCCCTTCATCCGCCAGCTGGATGCGCTCTTCCCCGGCGACGCCCGCAACGAGGCCGTCGCCGAGGCCTTCGAACGCTGGAAGGACGGCTACCTCGCCGGGCACGCCCGGCTGGCCCCCGACGTCTCCCGCCTCCTCGAAGACCTGCGCGCCCGGGGCCTTCGGCTCGCCATCTCCTCCAACAATCTGGAGCCCTACGTCACCCGGCTGGCGCGGGACTGGCCGGTGGACGCCGCGCTCGGCTACCGTCCGGAGGACGGCTTTGGCAAGGGCGAACCCCACTTCCGCTGGCTGGAGGCACAGTTCCGCACCCCGCGGGGAGAAATGTTGTTTGTAGGCGATTCCACCAACGACGCCCGCCTGGCCCGCGAGGCCGGCGTGCCCTTCGCCGCCTTGCTGGACGCCGGCTTCGAGGCCGGGGCCTACCGCCGCCACCATCCCGAGGCCCGCCTCCTGCCGGACCTGCATGCCCTGGAGGGGTTGCTCGGGGACCATGCCGCGTGAGCCCTTGCTCGTTGTCGGCCATCTGACCTGCGACCGCGCGGGCGGCGCGCGGCGGCTGGGAGGTGCGGCTTGGTATGCGGCCCGCGCCCTCGCCGCCCTCGGCCACCCGGTGCGCCTGTTCACCGCCGCGCCCGCAGACCCCCTGCTCGATCCGCTGCGCGGGATCCAGGCCCTCGCGCTGCACCGCCTGGACGCCGCTTCCTTCACTACCTTCCAGCACGAGACCGGCCCGGGGGGACGGCGGAGCCTGGTGCTCGAGGCCCGTGCGCCGCACCTGTCGCCCGAGGACCTGCTTCCGGCCTGGCGCGGGAGCGGTTGGGGCCTGTGCCTGCCGGTGGCCGGCGAGTGCCCCGCCGAGTGGCCCGGAGCGCTGCCGGAGACCGAATGGGTCCTGGGCCTGCAGGGTTGGTTGCGCCGCACGGACGAAAGCGGCCGCGTGGCACCCGCCGACCCGCCCGAGGTCCTGTTCCGCACGCGCATGCTCGCCGCCACGCTGTCGGAAGAGGACCACCCGGACGCCGAGGGGATCGCCCGCCGCCTCGCCCTGCGTGCCCGCCTGGTGGCCGTCACCCGCGGCGCCGAACCGGTGCGGGTCTTCACCGCCCGCGGGGCGTTCGAGGTGCCCGTCCCGCCCGTGGAGCGGGTGCGCGACACCACGGGTGCCGGCGACGTCTTCACCACCGCCCTGATGCACGCCCTGCGCGCCGGCCATCCGGACGGGACTGCGGTCAGGATGGCGGCCGAGGCCGCGGCATGGCACGTGGCGGGCGAGCCCGTGGCGGCAATCCTCCGGCGTCCGGACGGACGCGGTCTTGCCTGTGCGGAGGCCCGCGTGCGCGCCCGTCTGGTCCGCTCCGAGGTACCGGAGGACCCCGGACACGCGGAGAACACCCTGGCGTGGCTTTTGAAGCTCGATCCGGATGCGGACGAGGCGCTGCGGATCGCGGCGCTCGCCCACGACATCGACCGGGCCACGCCGGAGCGGGTGCGGCGCGAGGATTTCGACGACTACGACGCCTTCAAGGCCGCGCACGCCCGGCGCGGGGCACGTCTGCTGCGCGGCATCCTCGAGGACTGCGGTGTCGAGAGAGCCGTCCTTGAAGAGGCCTGCCGGCTGGTGGAACGGCACGAGTTCGGCGGAGACCCCCGCTCGGATCTCTTGAAGGATGCCGACAGCCTGTCCTATTTCGACGTCAACCTGCCTCATTACTATGCCCGCGAGGGCGAGGCCGAGACCCTGCGCCGTTGCCGCTGGGGCATACAACGTCTCTCGCACCGCGCCCGGCGCGAGCTGCCCCACCTGCATGCGGAGGATCCCGCCTTGTGCCGCATCATCCGCACTGCCTTGGAAACTACGGCCGGCGCGTTTCCATAGCCCGCGCCGCACATGAAACAGGGATCCAGGCCCGGGTGGCCGTCATCCAGGGAAGAGCGCGAGTGATCCGGGGCGCCGGTTTTGCCATGCCCGGGCCACACATGTCATGCTCTTCAATACCGCTGTGTTTCTTCTGCGCGTCATGATCCCCAGCGCCGCCAGGCCCAGCGCCGTCAGCAGCAGCGCGGACGGTTCGGGAACGGCGAGGACGTCGCCGGAACGGACCGCCCAGGCGTAGAAGCGGTAGTTTTCCTTGAGATAGAGCCCCTGGTAACCATCCCCCGGACGGAAGGTCCAGGCGTAGAGGGGATAGCGCGCGTACTCCGTGCCCGACCAGTATACGTAGGACTGAAGATTGTCCACGGAGACCAGGCCGTCCGGCGTGGTGGTGCTGTTCAAGCCCCAGCCGGCCTGCGTGACACAGCCTGTCGGGTCCGTGTCGTCGGGGAGGCACTTGCCCAGGTTGCCGAGGTTGTGATACCACATCCAGCCCAGTTCTGACCAGATGCCGTCCCCGTCCGCGGGTGTGCCCCAGCCCCCGGCGGGCGTGTCCGTACCGTAGCCGGCGCCGGTCGCGCCGTAACCACCGGCATTGCTGCCGTTGTTTGCGAACCGGAAAGGCACCGAGTCCGGGGCGACGATCGTCGGCAGCCGCCAGTCGTCGTAGCCGCCATAGACCAGATTGTCGGCCCAGGCGACGGCTTCTTCCCAGGTCATCAGGCCGTCGCTGTCGTAACCGCTGGTCTTCGCGTAATTGGCGTCCTGCAGCCAGGTGATGTCCAGCACGTCGTCATAGAGCATGCCGTTGCCGCGGTCGATGAGCGTCGCCTGGGCCGTGCCTGCCAGCATCAACAATCCCAACAAGCCTGCGCATCGTACACGGATCTGCTTTTTCATCGTGTTTTCCTTCCTTTGATAATTGTGGATTGACGTTTGCCCGGGCAGGGCATGATGGCGTTGTCTTTCCCCGTTTTTTTGCGCGTCATGTTGCGTGCCATGCCTCCCGGATCGCCGTGAAGGCATGTTCAATAGAGATAGACGGCACCGCTGGCGACGCTCGAGTTGTCGGTCGGGTCGCCGCCGATGCCGGTGGCGTTGCTGTCCTCAAGGGGAGCCCCCACCGCCAGGGTGTCGCCGTCGCCGGACAGGGTCACGGACAGGCCGAAGCGGTCAAAGCCCCCGGTGTTGGAAGCCTTGACATAGGCCTGCTGGCTCCAGGTGCCGTTGCTGCGGGTGAACACATAGGTTGCGCCGGCATCGGTTGCCGAATTGTCGGTCTGATCGCCGCCGATGCCGGTGGCGTTGCTGTCCTCGAGGTAGGCCCCCACCGCCAGGATGTCGCCGTCGGCAGACAGGGCCACAGACAGGCCGAAGCTGTCGAAGCCCCCGGTGTTGGAGGCCTTGACATAGGCCTGCTGGCTCCAGGTGCCGTTGCTGCGGGTGAACACATAGGCCGCGCCGGCATGGGTTGCCGAATTGTTGGTCTGATTCCCATCGATGCCGGTGGCGTTGCTGTCCTCGAGGAAAGCCCCCACCGCCAGGGTGTCGCCGTCGGCGGAGAGGGCCAGGGACCGGCCGAAATTGTCATTGCCCCCGGTGTTGGAGGCCTTGACGTAGGCCTGCTGGCTCCAGGTGCCATTGCTGCGGGTGAACACATAGACCGCGCCGGCATTGTGTGCCGAATTGTCGGTCTGATTCCCACCGATGCCGGTGGCAATGCTGTCCTCCCAGTAGGCCCCCGCGGCCAGGGTGTTGCCGTCGTCCGACAGGGCCACGGCGACGCCGAAGCGGTCGCCGGCCCCGGTGTTGGAGGCCTTGACGTAGGCCTGCTGGCTCCAGGCGCCATTGTTGCGGGTGAAAACATAGACCGCGCCGCTGTTGGTGGCGTTGTTGTCGGTCTGGTCGCCGCCGATGCCGGTGGCGCTGCTGTCCTCGTTGTAGGCGCCCACGGCGAGCGTGTCGCCGTCGGCGGAGAGGGCCAGGGACCAGCCGAAATTGTCATTGCCTGCGGTGTTGGAGGCCTTGACGTAGGCCTGCTGGCTCCAGGCGCCATTGTTGCGGGTGAAAACATAGACCGCGCCGGCATTGGTTGACGAATTGTCGGTCTGATTCCCATCGATGCCGGTGGCGTTGCTGTCCTCGAGGAAAGCCCCCACCGCCAGGGTGTCGCCGTCGTCTGACAGGGCCACGGCAGTGCCGAAGCGGTCACCGGCGCCGGAGTTGGAGGCCTTGATGTAGGCCTGCTGGCTCCAGGTGCCATTGCTGCGGGTGAACACATAGACCGCGCCGGCATAGGTTGCCGAATCGTCGTCCTGATTCCCGCCGATGCCGGTGGCAGCACTGGCCTCGAGGTAGGCCCCCACCGCCAGGGTGTTGCCGTCGGCGGACAGGGCCACGGAGTAGCCGAAGCGGTCGCCGGTTCCGGTATTGGTGGCCTTGAAGTAACCGATGGCGCGGACCAGGCTGTCGCTGACGCTGATTTCGGTGGAATCGGTGCAGCCGCCGGCATTGCAGCTTTGCAGGATGTATTGGGCATTGAGGCGCTGGTACAGGGGCACTTCATGGTCGAAGGTTTCCGTGCCCGCGGCAATGTCATCGCCTACCGGGTTGAAGCCGCTGCTGCCGTCGGAGTTTTCCAGCAGGCGGTAGAAAGTGGCACCGTCCACATCGTTCCAGGTGAAGCGGAAGGTCTTGACGGGGGTGTATTCCAGCCTCGGCACGGCCGCACTGGCCGGGGGCAGGAGACGGAAGCTCGCGCTCACGGTGCAGCCGGCGGTGATGGGGCCGGTGGTGAAGGTGTCGCCATTGAGGGTGCCGCCGCAGCCGGAGACGGTGTCGATGACGAAGCCTGCATCGGGGATGACGGTGAAGCGGGTGGAGGCGCCGTGGGCGACGGTGGCGCTGGCCGGCGCGATGGCGCCGCCGGCGCCGGCGGTGGCGGTGACGGTGAACGTGACCGGGTCGGGGGTGGGGTCGGGTTCCGGATCGGGTTCCGGATTGGGGGTGGGATTGGATGATGGATTGTCCACGGGTGCCGGGTCGTCGGGCAGCGTGTTTACGGCATTGTTGTTTGCGGGGGGTGGGTTGTCGTTGCCGCCGCCCCCGCCGCCGCAGGCGGCGAGGAGGAACAGGAGGGTCAGCAGCAGGGCGGCCGTCCGGGCCGGGGGTGAAAGATGAAACGGTTTCATTCAGCGGCTCCTTCCAAACTTTTTATATTGAGAATGTTTGCGCCACGATGTCGTTGCGCAGGGGGTGGCGCTGTTTCCCCTGCGTTGGGTTGTCGGTGGGCCATGATAACGCCGGCCTGGTAACGTACAGGTAACATGCCGGGATAATGTTGCAAGTACGTAGCCCGGATGAAGCGGAGCGCAATCCGGGGATGAAGCGGAGCGCAATCCGGGGAGGGAGCGGAGCGGAATCCGGGGAGGGGGCGGTTGTCCGGCGTGGGTCATTCGTTGCCGATGCCTGCATGTTCCTGCAGGCAGCCGCTCCAGTCCGGGGGATAGAGGCCCGCCCGCACGTAACGGTGGAAGCTGGAATACGGCCAGTGGGCCACGGTGGTGACGTGGCCGTGTTTCACGGGGTTGTAATGGATGTAATCCACGTGCCGGGTCAGGTCGGTTTCGTTCCGGATCGTGTGTTCCCAGAAGCGGGGTTGCCACAGGGCGTATTCGCCCCGGGCGTTCTTCGGCAGGGCGATCCCCAGGCCGGCCAGCGTGCGCGTGAAACGGCTCTTGATGGCCCGCCAGCGGCCGGCATAATCGGCGTCGCCCGGTGGCAGGGTCCAGATGGCGTGCAGGTGATCCGGGAGCACCACCATGGCGTCGATGACGAAGGGGCGTTGCCGGCGCACGTGGCGGAAGGCCGCGCGCAGGGGTTCGACGTGATCCACGAGCAGGGTGGCGGCGTGGTCGCGCAGGACGACGGTGAAGAAGAAAGTGCCGCCGGGCAGGCGGTTGCGGCGGTAGTGCACCATCCCTGTGATGCCTTTCGTTCCATGAAATGTGGGGATTATAGCATTCACCGGCGGGTTGGGGATTGGGATTGGCGTAGCCCGGATGGAGCGGAGCGGAATCCGGGGAGGGGGTGTGGGCAGGATCCGGGGCCTTCATCCCCGGATTGCGGCTCTGGCGGGCCTTCATCCGGGCTACGGGGATTCGTAGCCCGGATGGAGCGGAGCGGAATCCGGGGTGGGGGTGTGGGCAGGATCCGGGGCCTTCATCCCCGGATTTCGGCCCTGGCGGGGCTTCATCCCCGGATTTCGGCCCTGCGGGCCTTCATCCCCGGATTGCGGCCCTGGCGGGCCTTCATCCGGGCTACGGGGATTCGTAGCCCGGATGGAGCGGAGCGGAATCCGGGGAGGGGGCGTGGGCGGAATCCGGGGGAGGGGATGGCGCGCGGGCGCCATCCCCGGCGGTCAGGGGACGGCGGCGTTGCGGTGGATGGAGAGGCCGCCGTCGAGGTGGGCGGCGAGGAGGTCGGGGTCGCCGTCGCCGTCGATGTCGGCCATGGCGAGGCCGAAGGTCCGGCCCATGCCCGCGGCGCGGAGGGGGGCGGCGGGGATGAAGGCGCCGGCGCCGTCGTTGATCCACACGGTAACGGGGGTGGGGACGCCGGGGCCATGGTCGCTGCCGGCCACCAGGTCGAGGTCGCCGTCGCCGTCGATGTCGGCCGCGGCCAGGGTAACGGCCGCCCAGTTGTTGATCGTGGCGAGGGTCCGCCCGGTGTCGGTGAAGGTGGCGTCGCCGTTGCCGCGCCAGAGGTACACCAGGCCGTCGCTCGCCGCCACCGCCAGGTCGAGCCGGCCGTCGCCGTCGAAGTCGGCGAGCACGGCGTCAAAGGTTTCGCCGCCGGAGGTGGGAACGGGCATGCTGGAATGCTGGGTGAAACTGCCGCCGCCGTCGTTGCGGTAGATTGCAACGGCGGCTAATCGTCGATATGTCACGACCAGATCCAGGTCGCCGTCGCCGTCCAGGTCGCCCAGGCGTACCGTATTTTTGTAATTCGTGCCCGTGATGGCGGTGCCGGTGAAGCCGGCGCTGCCGTCGTTCTTCCAGATCGTCAGGTTCGTGCCGTCGACTCCTCCCGTCACCAGGTCCAGGTCGCCGTCGCCGTCCAGGTCGCCCAGGGCCGCGCTCGCGGTGCTCCCCCCGAGGACGCCGGCGGCGGTGAAGGCGGGGCCGCTGGCGGCGCCGTCGCTGAGGAAGAGGTGGGTGCCGTTGCCGGTGACCACGATGTCGGCGGCGCCGTCGCCGTTCAGGTCGCCCGTGATCACGTCCATGTAATAGCTGTTGTTGCTGGAGACGGTCAGGGTTTGCAGGGGGGTGCCGGCGTAGTTTCCGCCGGCATCGCCGGCCCAGATGTCGCAGGCGAAGTTGTTGCAGACCACCAGCTCGGGGCCGGGGGCGGCGTCGAGCTGGGCGGCGGCCACGGCCAGGGGGTTGGGGATGTTGTCGAGCACGGGCACGGCGGGGGCGAAGCCGCCCTGGCCGTCGCCCAGCCAGACGCGGTTGGGCAGGCCGTCGTAGGCGCTGGCGATAGGAATGCCGTTGGCGCGGCCCTCCACCAGGTCCAGGTGGCCGTCGCCGTTCAGGTCGCCCAGGGCCAGGGCGTTGGTGA
>JALSGR010000229.1 GCA_026982635.1 Methylothermaceae bacterium
GCCGCATGAACGCCCTGGTGATCGCCGCACGCGAACTGCGCAGTCTGTTCCTGTCGCCGCTGGCTTGGTGCATCCTGGCCGTGGTGCAATTGTTGCTGGCCTACATCTTTCTGGCCCAGATCGAATATTTCCAGATGCTGCAGCCGCGCCTGGCCATCTTGAGCGACAGCCCCGGGGTGACGGATCTGATCGCCGTTCCCCTGTTCGGCAACGCCGGCGTCATCCTGCTGCTGGTGGTGCCGCTGCTGACCATGCGCCTCATCGCCGAGGAGCGCCGCAACCGCACCCTGAGTCTGCTGTTCAGCGCCCCGGTCTCGGTGGCCGAGATCGTGCTGGGAAAATATCTGGGGATTCTGGCCCTGTTGGGCATCATGGTGGCCATGATCACCGCCATGCCCCTGTCGCTTTCCCTGGGCACCCATCTGGATTGGGGCAAGCTGGCCGCCTGCGTGCTGGCGCTCTGCCTGCTCCTGGCCGCCTTCGCCGCCATCGGACTGTTCCTCTCCACCCTGGCGGCCCAGCCGGCGGTCGCCGCGGTGGGCAGCTTCGGCGTCCTGCTGCTCTTGTGGATCATCGACTGGAGCGTCGCCATCGGCACGGAGAATGAAAAGGTCCTGGGCTACCTGTCCTTGTTGCGCCATTACGAGAACCTTACCAAGGGCCTGGTGAGCACCGTCGATGTCAGCTACTTTCTGCTGCTGATCGCGACGTTTCTGATCTTGAGCATCCGCCGCCTCGATTACGACCGGTTGCAAAAATGAAGATCGACCGCCACATTCACCGGCAGATCCGGCTGCAACACCTGATTTTCACCGCCCTGTTCCTGACCCTGGTAGGGCTGCTGGCATGGTTGTCGCAGCGCTATTACACCGAATGGGACTGGACGGCGGCGGGACGCCACACCCTGTCGGAAGCCAGCCGCAAGGTCCTGCGGACTCTGGAAGGGCCGGTCACCGTCACCGCCTACGCCCGGGAGGACAATCAGCTGCGCGAACGCATCCGCGAGCTGGTGCTGCCCTATCAGCGCAGCAAGGCCGATCTGAAACTGGTGTTCGTGAATCCGGATCTACATCCGGAAAAGGTGCGGGAACTGGGGATCACCATGGATGGGGAACTGGTCATCGACTATCACCAACACACGGAAAAAATCCACGACCTGAGCGAAACCGCCCTGACCAACGCCTTGGTGCGCCTGGCGGGAAGCGGCGAACAGAAAGTCGTCTTCGTCACCGGTCACGGTGAACGCAGCCCCGAAGGGGATGCCAACTTCGATCTGGGACGGTTCGGCGACAATCTGCGCCAACGGGGCGTGACGATCGTCACCTGGAATCCGGTCAAGGACCCGCAACTGCCGCAAGACGCTTCCCTGGTGGTGATCGCCAGTCCCCGGACGACCTACCTGCCCGGGGAAGTGAAATTACTGAAACAGTACCTGGAGAAAGGGGGCAACCTCTGGTGGATGGCGGAACCCGGCGACCTTCAAGGCCTTGAGCCTTTGGCGGAGGCCCTCGGGATCCGCTGGCTTCCCGGGGTGGTGGTCGATCCCACCGGCAGCGCCCTCGGCATCGGCGACCCGACCTTCGCCCTGGTGGTGGAATACCCGCCCCACCCCATCACCCGCAACTTTCAAAATCTGACTCTGTTCCCACAGGCCCGGGCCCTGGCGCGCACGGACGACGAAAATTACGTCGCCGTCCCTTTCCTGCGCTCCCTGCCCCGGGCCTGGACCGAGCGCGGCCCGCTGGAAGGCGAGATCCGCTTCGATCCGGATCAGGGGGAACAGGAAGGCCCCCTGACGCTGGGTTTGGCTCTGACCCGGGAACGGGACCAGGATCGGGAGCAGCGGATCGTCGTCATGGGTGACGGGGACTTTCTCGCCAACACCTACCTCGGCAACGGCGGCAATCTCGATCTGGGCCTCAACATCGTCCAGTGGCTCAGCCACAACGACCGCCTGATCGACATACCCGCCAAAACCGCGCCCGACACCCAGTTGCAATTGTCTTCCCTGGCGCTGGTGCTCATCGGCCTGGGGTTTCTCGTGGTGCTCCCCCTGACGCTGCTGAGCACCGGCCTGGTGATCTGGTGGCGCCGGAGGCGGATCTGATGAGCGGCTGGCGTCCGATCGTCGTTCTATTGGTGCTGGTGACCGGCCTGGGCGCGTGGGTCGCCTGGCTGCAAAGCCGCCCCGAGCCGGCGGAACCGAAACTGACCGATCTCGATCCCCAGGCGATCGCCCGGATCACGGTCAAATACCAGGACCAGGTACTTCGCTTTCAGCGCCACGACGACGGCTGGCGGATGGAGCAGCCCTACACGGCGCCGGCCGATCCCTACCGGATCGAACAAATCCTCGAGCTGCCACGGGCCAAAAGCCACGCCCGCTATGCCATCCCCCCCGACGACTGGCCCCGCTTCGGACTGGCTCCCCCGAAGGCGGAAATCGAGCTCGACGGCCATCGGTTTCGTTTCGGCCGGCAGAATCCCATCGACTTCCGCCGCTACGTGCAGGTGGACGAAAACGCGGTCCACCTGATCGACGACACCCTGTTCCACGCGCTCACTTCGCCGGCCAGCGACTGGCTGGACACCCGGCTGCTTCCGGCCGGTGCCGCCATCCGGGGCCTGACAGTGCCGGGCTGGCGAGTCCAAATGTCGGCCAAGGGAAGCTGGCGTTCGGAGCCGGAACTCGACCCAGCCGTATTGCAACGCTGGGTCGATGAATGGCGCAACGCCCGGGTGCTCCGCATCATGTCCCACCCGGCTCCGCCGCCCAAGGACAAACCGGCCATACGGGTCGAGCTGGAAGACGGCGCGCTGACCTTCGTCCTGCTGGAACGGGAACCGGAAGTGATCCTGTTGCGCCCGGATCTAAAGCTCGCCTACCACTTCTACCGCGAAACCGGGGTCCGTCTGCTACAACCGCCGGAAACCGAGCAAGCACCGGACGCCTGATGCCGGAACTGCCGGAAGTCGAGACCACCCGCCGCGGCCTAGCGCCTTCCCTGCGCGGCCGACGCATGGTCGCCGTCCAGGTCCGTCAGCCGCGCCTGCGCCGGCCGGTCCCCCCGGACCTCGGCAACCGAGTGGGCGGCAAAACGATTCAGGGGATCGAACGACGCGGTAAATATCTGCTTTTCAGCCTCGACGGCGGCACCCTCATCGTCCACCTGGGAATGTCGGGCAGCCTGCGCCTCGTCAGGCGAGCGACGCCCGAAAAACACGACCACCTGATTCTTTCCCTGGACGACGGCCGTCATCTGGTGCTGCGGGATCCCCGCCGCTTCGGCACCGTCCTCTGGTGGCAAGGTCCCGTCGACGAACACCCCTTGCTCAGGGATCTGGGAGTCGAACCGTTGGAGCGGGAATTCGACGCCGACTTCCTTTACCGTTCGACGCGCTCCAGCCGACGGCCGATCAAGAATCTCCTCATGGACCAGCGTCTCGTCGCCGGCATCGGCAACATCTACGCCAACGAGGCCTTGTTCCTCGCCGGCGTCCACCCTACCCGGCCAGCCGACTCCCTGGAGCGGGAGGAATGCGATCGCCTGGCCACCGCCATCAAGACGGTGCTCGCCCGGGCGATCGACGAAGGCGGCACCACTCTGCGGGATTTCGTCAACGATCGAGGACAACCCGGTTATTTTCAGCTGACCCTGGGGGTGTACGGCCGGGCGGGACAGCCCTGCCCCCGCTGCCACACCCCGATTCAGCGGCTGACACTAGGACAGCGAGCCACCTATTTCTGCCACCGCTGCCAGAAATGACTCAAAGCTGCAATTCTTCTTCCAGGGAAGGACCCGCTTCCTCCTCGGGCGCTTGCTCGGGCACGACTCCCTGCAATAGATCGACACCCTGTTCCACTTCTTCGAGCTTGTCCTCGAAGCGGGCGCCGTGATCGATGCTGACCGTAGCGCCTTTCACCAGCGTCAACTTGTGTCCCGGGGCGACGAAGTTGATCACCAACCGGCCTTTCAGGGTACGGGGGCCGGCGATCAGATAGCGTTTCTTGCCCTTGCTCTCGAAGATGGCGCTGTCGATGTCCTCACCCACCACCCGGTCGAACGGCTCGGCGATCCGATCCTCGGCGCCGCCCTGGGAAAAGATGCCGGTGAAGCGGACATGATTGCCGCTGGGAACGCCGACCCCGGTCGGCGGGGCGAAGAAACCGGCGATCTTGGCCCGCGCCATGACGTGGCCGTTGGGACCCGGCGGAAAGGTATGGCTGAACTCGATGACCACGTCGGACAACCCCTGGGAGGATGCGGTCGCCGCCGCCGTCCCACCTGCCGTGGCCACGAAGGTGACATTGTGTAAACTGATGATGTCGCGCCGGGCGTCGCTGAAGCAGATCTGCGGCACTTTGCCGATTTCATCGGCCTCGATCCGGACGCCGGGGTATTCCCCCGCGATTTCGATGCAGGTCTGGCTTTCCTGTTGCGGAACCAGTTTCTTCCCCTGGATGACCACCTCGAAAGCGAAGCCCCAGGTGCTCCAGCCGAGCAAAACGGCACCCATTACGATCTGTCGCATGCATCCCCCATTTTTAAGCTCACTTGCACCAGCTAAAACTATAGCATCATCCCCCCTGCGGCGGCACCTCGACACCGAACCCGCCGCACCAATCCGCTTTCCAGAGACGGAAAACGCCGGTCTTCCGGCGTTTTCCTTCCGGTTCCATCAGCTCAAAGGCCACATGGGCGTGTCGCCGCCCTTGAGGAGGACGTTCCAGTAGTACCAGGGAAGAAAATACTTCTTGAACCAGTACATGCTGCGACGTTCCTTGCTTTGATCGATGGGGAAGGTCTCTTTGGGCAGCAGGTTGTAGTCGAATTCGGCCAGCACCAGCTTGCCGTAACCGGTCGTCAAGGGACAGGAGGCGTAACCGTCGTAAGCGGCGATGCCTTCGCCACCCCCCATGTCGGTGATCAGGTTGCTGACCACCACGTAGGTCTGGCTCCTGGCGGCCGCCGCGGTCTTGGAATTGGGCGTGTTGGTGCAGTCGCCCAGGCCATAGACGTCGTCATACTTGACATGACGCAGGGTATGCTTGTCGACGTTCATCCAGCCTGCCTCGTCCGCCAGAGGGGATTCCTTCAGAAACGCCGGCGGCCGCATCGGCGGCGTGACGTGGAGGAAGTCGAAAGCGTGGGTTTGCCGATCCCCGGTGGAAATGTGCTCGAAAGTGGCCTCCTTCTTGTCCGGATCGATGGCGACCAGATGATGCTGGAAATGGGTTTCGACCGCTTTGCGCTTCAGGACTTCGTTCAACGTCCTGGCATAGCGTTTGACCGGGAAGATGCCGGGCGCGGCCGAAAAGAACAGAATCTTGCTCTTTCCCCGCACGCTGCGTTTGCGCCAGGCGTCGTCCGACAGGTACATGATCTTTTGCGCCGCGCCCGGACACTTGAAGGGGGGCTTGGGCTGGGTGAAGATCGCCGTGCCGCCGGAAAAGTTCTTGACCGCCTCCCACACCAGGGGGGCATAATCGTAATCGTAGATGGATACGACGCCGATGTTACGCTGCAACGCATCCTGAAGGCCGGGGACGGCGTCCCAGGCGATCTCGATACCGGCGGCGACGACTAGATATTCGTAAGTGACCGTTTTGCCTGCGGCGGTCTTCAAAGACTTGTTTTCGGGATAGAATTCCGCCACCGCATCCTGAATCCAGGTCACGCCTTCGGGAATCACGTCCTTCATCGGCCGCCAGGTGGCTTTCGGCTTCATCTCGCCGGCGCCCACCAGGGTCCAACCCGGCTGATAGTAGTGCACGTCTTTCGGTTCCAACACCGCGACGTCGAGGGACTCGTCGATCTTTTTCAAATGGGCGGCGACAGCCAGACCCGCGGTTCCACCCCCGACGATGACCACCTTATGGGAGAGGGTTTCTGCCATGGTTCAGCCTCCTGATGCTCGTTATATGAAATTTTATTCTTGATATAGAACGGAATTTGATAATACCCCGTCTTCCCACGACCGCCAAGTGTCACTCACGCACCGGCCGCTTGTCCAGTTTACGCTGCAGGGTGCGCCGGTGCATTCCCAGGGCGCGGGCGGCGGCAGAGATATTGCCGCCGTGCTCCATCAGGACCTTCTGCAGATACTCCCATTCCAGGCGCTTGACCGACAGCGGCCGTTCCTTGATCGCCACGTTGGGATCCCCGTCTTCCTTGTGAAGGGCGGCGACCACCTCGTCGGCATCGGCGGGCTTGGTGAGGTAATGGGTCGCCCCGAGCTTGATGGCCTCCACCGCCGTCGCGATGCTGGCGTATCCGGTCAGGATCACGATCCGGGTGTTGGCGTCGAGCGCCTTGAGCGCCTTGACCAGGGCAAGCCCGGAGTCGTGGCCGATGCGCAAATCGATCACGGCGTACTCGGGAGTCAACTTCTCCGCCAGACGCAAGCCCTCGTTCAGATTCAGCGCGACGCTGACCTCGAAGCCACGCTTGATCAGGGCGCGCTCCAACACCTGGCAAAACACCTCGTCGTCGTCGACTAACAACAATCGTGGATGGTCACTCATGTCTTTCCCGGCAATTCAACAAAGGCAAACGGATGCGGGTACAGAATCCACCCTGGGACAAACGCTCCATGTCGATCTCCCCCCCCAGACGCTCGATGGTGGCGTAGGCCAGGAACAGGCCGACGCCCAAACCCTGTTTCTTGGACGCCACCGGCTGGCGTCCCAGTTGGCGGCGCAGATTGGGTTCGATCCCTGGCCCCTGGTCGATCACGACCAGCTCCAAACGCCGGCGATTCCACCAGGCCCGTAGGACGACCGGTTCGCTGGAGACATCGGCGGCATTGTTGAGAATGTTCAGCAGCGCATGGATCAAGGTGTGTTCCGCCAGGATTCGGGCCTGACCGTCGGTCTCGGGTGCGATTTCCAGCTGCAACTTGCCATGCGGCCGCTGTTGGCGCCAGCGGCTGACCAACTTTTCGAGAAAACGCCGCACCTCCTCCATATGACCGGCTTCCGCCCGGACCTGCCCCGCCGAGGCGGACATGATCGACAACGCCGTTTTGCAGCGTTCGATCTGATCCTTGAAAATCAGCAACCGCTGGCGCAATTCGGCATGTTCCTCGCCGCCGTAATCCTCCAGCAGTTCCTGCAACAGGATCGCCATGGTTCCCAGGGGCGTGCCCATCTCGTGGGCCGCGCCCGCCGCCAGGGTTCCCAGGGCCACCAGGCGCTCGTCGCGCAGGGCCTGCTCGCGAATCTCGGCCAGTCTGCGCTCCCGTTCCCGCAGGGTGTTGGCCATCTCCACCACGAAGTAGGCCACCAGCCCGGCGCTGAAGACGAAACCCACCCAGGTTCCGAAGGCGTGGAGCTCGAAACGCTGTCGCTTTCCTGCTTCCGGCGGCAACAGGGTCGGATCGACCACTTCGGCGACCGGAATGGAGGGCAGCGGATGATAATGAAAGATCAGAACGGTATAGCCGCCGCAGGTCAACAGCATCATATACCAGGTGTAGCGCTGCGGCAGAACCGTGGCGGTAATGATCAAGGGCAGCAACAAGAACCAGGCCATGGGATTGGTGGCCCCGCCGGCGAAATACAACAAGGCCGTGATGATCACGGCGTCCAGACACAGATGGGCGAACAACTCCCATTCCGCCACCGGATACTCGTGCTGCAGCCGATACCAGGTGAGACAATTCAAGGCCACCACCAGGGCGATGATGCCCCACAGGGGATCGGTATTCAGGGGCACGCCGATTCCGTACACCGTCACCAGAATGATCACCACTTCGGCGACGATGAGAAGATTGCGCAGCACGAACAACCAATGGAGGTTCCGGCGGGCGGCCTCGGCGGAATGAAGCGGAATCTGCAGCATCACTATCCGGGGTCTATCCCCTGGTGCGACAATTTGTCACATGGCGAAGTTCGCCACGACCCACTAGACTATTGATCAAGGTAATTGCTCGATTACCTCCTGTCTCACATCGATTTCCTCCTTGATGCGCAGGGAGTTCCTCTCCCTGCCGATTTCTTTTGCCCGGTTTTTGCCTCGATGCGACAATTTGTCGCATTCCAATCACTCAAGATCGCTGCTATGCTGCAATCGCGTTCGGCAAAACCGAACTGTTGCATGACAGTAGTGCAATACTCCTCCTCTTTGACAGCAGGGAAAAATCCCTGCTGTTTTTTTATGGGTAGCCGATCGCCCGCAGCCCGGCCCGGGCGCACGCCACGTCCAACATGGCTCCCGGCGCCCCGCCGACGCCGATACCACCGACAATGCGGTCGCCGGCCTTGATGGGAAGACCACCGCCGAGAATCAGGATATCCTCGCTCATGTCCCGCAACCCCTGAACCTGGGGCTTTCGGGCCAGCAACTGGGCCAGTTCGTGGGTGGGTTTGCGCAGACTCAAAGCGGTATAGGCCTTCCGACGACTGCTGTGAACCGTATGGGGACCGGCATCGTCGTCCCGCAGCAAAACCTGCAGATTGCCGCCGACATCCACCACCGCCACGGAAACCGCATATCCCTGCTGGCGGCACGACCGCAACGCCGCCTGCGCCGCTTTCAGGGCCTCTGTCGTGGACAGACTGGCGTGTTCGGACAGTTTCGCCGCTTCAGCACCCACAACGCCGATCAATCCCAACAGCAACAAACACCAACGGATTCTCATGTCTCTTCCTCCTGCTCGTTTACCAAGTTCAATGCCCAGGCCCGGGCCAGGGTGGTCACCAGCAACCGTCCCGCCTGTTCCGGCGACGCGCCATAGGCGAGAACCCCATCCGGATGGCCGGCCATGACGAGAACGGCCGCGACCGGCAGCGTCTCCACCAGCCGTCGCACCGCCGTCGCCAGCGCAGGCGTGCCATAGGCCGCCGCCGGCGGCGTTTTCGGCAACCCCAACCGCTCGGCATGACGCCAGATGTCGGGACAATGGCTGTGCATCACCACCTGAGCCCGGGGTGCGGCCTGATACACCGCCCCATGGGTCAACGACTCCGACGACGGCGGGTGAACCCCGCGGGCGACCACCCGGTTCGCTTCGATGTCCGCCCGCTCCACCAGACAATAATGGTCCGGGGCCAGCAACGCCATCCCCCCGGTCTGGGTGGCGCTGATCACGAACCCGGAACCGAAACGCTGACTCAGGTTGCCATAGCTCGATCCCCCATAACGCCCGGGATCCTTTCCTACCAGACGCAGATGAAACAAAACGCGGCGCCAGGACTCCAACCGAGGGTAGCCGGCCCAGCGCGGCGCCGGCCCCGACCGGAAGTCCAGCCGATATTTGACGACCCCCTCCCGCTCCGCCGGGGAACCTTCGCAAGGCTTGACTGACATCACAAATGAGCTAAGCTACCAGGCTGCCGTCAGCATGGATTGAAAAGCGCAGGCCGGCAAGATTCGTGCGAATGTGGCGGAATTGGTAGACGCGCTGGATTTAGGTTCCAGTGGGGTAATCCCGTGAGAGTTCGAGTCTCTCCATTCGCACCATTAGCAACTTCGACCATCACCCTACCACAAGCCTCTTCCCGATTCATCAACAACCATCGTCAATCAAGCGCATTCGAGGTAAGCCCATTATGCAGATTTCCGTCGAAAACACATCCGATGTTGGCCGCAAACTGACCATCGAAGTCCCGGAAGACAAGATCCGGGAGGAAATCGAGGTCCGCCTGAAATCGTTGGCCCGTCGGGTGCGTGTGGACGGCTTTCGTCCCGGCAAGGCCCCTGCCCGCATCATCCGCCAGCGCTTCGGCAAACAAGTCCGCGAGGAAGTGATCTACGACCTGATCCGTTCCAGTTTTTCCGAAGCCGTCCAGGAACACGAACTCCGTCTGGCGGGGGAACCCCAGATCACGCCCAAGGAGATGGCCGAGGGGAAGGGGTTGATCTACGAAGCCCAATTCGAGGTCTATCCGGAAATCGAACTGAAGCCCGTCGAAGAACTGGAAATCGCCAAACCGGTCTGCCAGATCACCGAGGAGGACGTGGCGGCCATGATCGAGCGGCTGCGGGAACAGAAGAAGACCTGGCAGACCGTGGACCGCCCGGCCCAGAACGGCGACAAGCTGACCATCAGTTTCGAGGGGTTCCTGGAAGGCGAACCGATCGGGGAGAAAACCGAACATTTCGAGCTGGAACTGGGGAGCGGCAAAATGATCCCCGGTTTCGAGGATCGTCTGATCGGCGCCAAGGCGGGCGACCGGCTGGAATTCGAAATCACCTTCCCCGAGGATTATCACGACGACGAACTGGCCGGCAAGAACGTCCTGTTCAAGGTCGAGGTGGAAAAGGTCGAGGAAGGCCGCCTGCCTGACGTCGATGCGGCATTCGTCAAGGCGTACGGCGTCGAAAGCGGCGATGTCGAAGAGTTCCGCCGCGAGGTTCGGGACAACATGGAACGCCAGCTCGAGCGCGCGCTGAAAGAATTGACCAAAAACCGGGTGTTGGACGCCCTGTGGGAACACAACCCGATTCCGGTGCCGGAAGCCCTGATCAAACAGGAGATGCAGCGGGCGCTGGCTCCGCTGGCAGACGCCCTGAAGCAGAAGCCCGAACTGCTCCAGCAACTGCCTTTGGACAACCTGAAAGAAAGCGCCAGGAAGCGTGTCGCCCTGGGGATGCTCCTGGCGGAGATCATCCGCAGGAACGAACTCAAACCGGACCCGGAGAAGGTACGCCAGGCGGTGGAAGCGTTGGCCCAGAACTACGAAAATCCCCAGGAGGTGATCGACTGGTATTACGACAATCCGGAACAATTGGCCCAAATCGAAAGTCAAGTGCTGGAAGAACAGGCGATCGAGTGGGTGCTGGAACGGACCAGGGTGACGGAAGAACCGATAGATTTCCAGGAACTGATGAATCGGCAACAGCAGCAGGCTGGCTAATCCATGAAAGATTCCCAAGACATCCTCAATCAACTGGTTCCCATCGTCGTCGAACAGACCCCCCGGGGTGAGCGGGCCTTCGACATCTATTCCCGACTCCTCAAGGAACGGGTCATCTTCCTGGTCGGCCCGGTCGAAGACCACATGGCCAACTTGATCGTGGCCCAGCTCCTGTTCCTGGAATCGGAGAACCCCGACAAGGACATTCACCTGTACATCAACTCGCCGGGCGGGGTGGTGACGTCGGGACTGGCCATCTACGACACCATGCAGTTCATCAAGCCCGACGTCAGCACCATGTGCATCGGCCAGGCGGCCAGCATGGGGGCGCTGCTGCTGGCCGGCGGCGCGCCGGGCAAACGTTACATCCTGCCCCATTCCCGGGTCATGATCCATCAACCTTTGGGGGGGTTTCAGGGCCAGGCCAGCGACATCGACATCCACGCCCGGGAGATCCTCCAAACCCGCGATCGCCTCAACCGGATTCTGGCCAAACACACCGGACAACCGCTGGAAAAAATCCAGCAGGACACCGATCGAGACTATTTCATGAGCGGCCAGGAGGCCCTGGAATACGGCCTGGTGGACAAGGTCCTGACTTCGCGGGAGCGGCTCCAGGAAGGATAAAGCGGAGGTTTGGCAATCGCGCCTGTAGGATATATGCTGTTAATGACCGTTCCAGGAAGGCGAGCAAACTTCTTTTCTTCACTTTTCGAGGTTTCCCATGAGCGACGCTAAGCGCGGTAAGGATAGAGAGGGCAAGTTGCTGTACTGCTCCTTTTGCGGCAAGAGTCAGCACGAGGTCAGAAAGCTGATCGCCGGACCTTCGGTATTCATTTGCGACGAGTGCGTCGACCTGTGCAACGACATCATCCGCGAGGAGCTGCAGGAAGGGCCGGATCAGGGGGACGACCGCCTTCCCAAACCCAAGGAGATCAAAGCGGTTCTCGACGAATACGTCATCGGCCAGGAAGAGGCGAAAAAGGTTCTGTCGGTGGCGGTCTACAACCACTACAAGCGGTTGCGAACCCAGGGGCACCGGAAGGACGACGTGGAACTGTCCAAGAGCAACATCCTGCTCATCGGCCCCACGGGCTCCGGCAAGACCCTGCTCGCCGAAACCCTGGCCAGATTGCTCGACGTGCCCTTCACCATCGCCGACGCCACCACCCTGACCGAAGCCGGTTACGTCGGCGAAGACGTGGAGAACATCATCCAAAAACTGCTGCAAAAGTGCGATTACGACGTGGAAAAGGCCGAGTCGGGGATCGTCTATATCGACGAAATCGACAAGATTTCCCGCAAGGCCGACAACCCGTCCATCACCCGGGACGTCTCCGGTGAAGGGGTGCAGCAGGCTCTGCTGAAACTGATCGAGGGCACCATCGCCTCGGTCCCCCCTCAGGGGGGACGCAAGCATCCCCAGCAGGAGTTTCTCCAGGTCAACACCGCCAACATCCTGTTCATCTGCGGCGGCGCCTTCTCCGGCCTGGAGCGCATCATCCGGCAACGTTCGGAAAAAGGCGGCATCGGTTTCTCGGCGGAAGTCAAGAGCAAGGATGAATCGCGCAACGTCGGCGAGATCCTCGCCGAGGTGGAAGCCGAGGACTTGATCCGTTACGGCCTGATTCCCGAGTTCGTCGGCCGTCTGCCCGTGGTGGCCACCTTGCGGGAGCTGGACGAGGATGCCCTAGTCCGCATCCTGACCGAGCCCAAGAACGCCCTGGTCAAGCAGTACCGCAAATTGTTCGAAATGGAAGGCTGCGAACTGGAAATCCGGGAGGACGCCCTCCGCGCCATCGCCCGCAAGGCAATGGAACGCAAGACCGGCGCCCGCGGCCTGCGCACTATCCTGGAATCGGTGCTGCTCGACATCATGTACGAGCTGCCCTCCAGCGAAAACATCACCAAGGTGGTGATCGACGAGAGCGTCATCAACGGCGAAGCGAAGCCCTATCTGATCTACGAAAACAGCGGTGACAAACAACGGGCCTCGGCCCAGTGACACGCAACCGGGTTCCGGTCCGCCGGCCGGAACCCGATCCGGATTTTCCCCTCCAATCCTTGTAATCGGTCCGACGATCACCCATATTTTATTCGTAAGGTGATCGTCAAACTCAATTCCGTCAATCAACCTGGATCTCTCATGGCCACAACACACTACATTCCGGTTCTGCCTTTGCGTGACGTGGTGGTTTATCCCCACATGGTCATTCCCCTGTTCGTCGGCCGCAAAAAATCCATCGAGGCTCTGGATGCGGCCATGCGCGCCAACAAGCAGATCTTCCTCATCGCTCAGAAGGACGCGGAACAGGACGATCCCGGCTTCGACGATCTGTATCGCGTCGGCACGCTGGCCACCATCCTGCAGCTGCTGAAACTGCCGGACGGCACGGTGAAAGTGCTGGTCGAGGGCAATCAGCGCAGCCGGGTAGAAGCCTTCGACGAGTTCGACGACACCATCGTCGCCCAGGTGTCCCCGCTTCACGACCACTGCAGCGGTTCGGACCAGGAACTCGACATCCTGATGCGCACCGCCATCAGCGCCTTCGATCAATACGTCAAGCTGAACAAGCGCATCCCCCCCGAGGTGCTCAATTCCCTCGCCGGCATCGACGAACCGGGGCGCCTGGCCGACACCATCGCCGCCCATATGTCGCTCAAGCTGGAAGAAAAACAGGCGATCCTGGAAATGACTGACGTGGCGGCGCGGCTGGAAAAATTGATCCTCCTCATGGAAAGCGAAGTGGACATCCTGGAGCTGGAGCAGCGCATCCGGGGGCGGGTCAAGCAACAGATGGAGAAGAATCAGCGGGAATACTACCTCAACGAACAAATGAAGGCGATCCAAAAGGAATTGGGCGAACTCGACGACACCCCCAACGAAATCGAAGAGCTGGCCGAGAAGATCGCCAAGGCCGGCATGCCCAAGGAAGTGCGGGAAAAGACCGAGGCGGAACTCAACAAGTTGAAGATGATGTCGCCCATGTCGGCCGAGGCGACGGTGGTGCGCAACTACATCGACTGGATGATCAGCCTGCCGTGGAAGAAGCGCACCAAGGTCAGCGACGACCTCAAGAAGGCCGAGGAAATCCTCGATGCCGACCACTACGGCTTGGAAAAGGTCAAGGAACGCATTCTCGAGTATCTGGCAGTCCAGCAGCGGGTCCGGAAGATGAAAGGCCCGATCCTGTGCCTGGTGGGCCCGCCCGGCGTCGGCAAGACTTCGCTGGGGCGCTCCATCGCCAAGGCCACCAATCGCAAATACGTGCGCATGGCGCTGGGCGGGGTTCGTGACGAAGCCGAGATCCGCGGCCACCGTCGCACTTACATCGGCTCGATGCCGGGGAAGATCGTCCAGAACCTGGTCAAGGTGAAATCGCGCAATCCGGTGTTCATGCTCGACGAAATCGACAAGATGGCCATGGATTTTCGCGGCGACCCCGCTTCCGCCCTGCTGGAGGTTCTGGACCCGGAGCAGAACAGCGCCTTCAACGATCATTACCTGGAGGTGGACTTCGACCTCTCCGACGTGATGTTCATCGCCACCGCCAACACCCTGAACATTCCCCCGGCGCTGCTCGACCGCATGGAGATCATTCGCCTGCCCGGCTACACCGAGGACGAGAAGCTCGCCATCGCCAAGCGCTATCTGGTGCCCAAACAAATGAAGAACAACGGCCTGCGGCCGGAGGAAATTCACTTCAGCGACGGCGCCATTCTGGAGATCATCCGCCGTTACACCCGGGAAGCCGGTGTACGGAACCTGGAGCGGGAGATCGCCAGCATCTGCCGCAAGGTGGTGAAAAACCTTCAGAGCAAACCGGCCAAAGGCACGATCCGTATCACCACCCGCAATCTGGAAAAATATCTGGGCGTACCCCGCTTCCGCTACGGCCGTGCCGAAGAAACCAATCAAGTCGGTCAGGTCACCGGACTGGCCTGGACCGAAGTGGGAGGCGAGCTGTTGACCATCGAAGCGGTGGTCGTCCCCGGCAAGGGCAAGCAGATCTACACCGGCAAGCTCGGCGACGTGATGCAGGAATCGATTCAGGCGGCCCTCACCGTGGTACGCAGCCGCGCCGAGGTCCTGGGAATCGATCCCGACTTCTATCACACCAAGGACATGCACATTCACGTTCCCGAAGGCGCCACGCCCAAGGATGGCCCCAGCGCCGGCATCGGCATGTGCACCGCCCTGGTTTCGGCGCTGACCGGCATTCCGGTCCGCTGCGACGTGGCGATGACCGGGGAGATCACCCTGCGGGGCGAGGTTCTGCCCATCGGCGGTCTCAAGGAAAAGCTGCTGGCGGCCCACCGCGGAGGAATCGAAACGGTCATCATTCCCCAGGAAAACGAAAAGGACCTGGCGGAAGTGCCGGCCAACATCAAACAAAACCTCAAGATCGTTCCGGTCCGCTGGATCGACGAGGTACTGGAGCGGGCCCTGGAATACCAACCCACGCCCTTGACGCCGAAAATGGCCGGTGGACGGAAAAGCAAAACGGCGGGCAACGACAAAACGGTGACGGCCCATTGAGGCCGTCACCGCTGAAAATAAGCTACCATGCGGCTTGACGGGGTTTTAGGGGACTGCTATAAATCCCACCAGATTTGCACTGCGGTACCACGCGGACAAATTTGGATCCGGGCACTTTGAACCGAACGTTGTCTTAAGGGGGAATTCATGAACAAATCCGAACTGATCGATGCGATCGCCGAAAGGGCCAATCTCACCAAAGCCGATGCGGCCAGAGCACTCGACGCCTTCATCGATACGGTCGCCGACGCCCTGAAGCAGGGGGAATCCGTCACCCTGATCGGTTTTGGCACCTTCACCATCAAAGAACGCAAGGAGCGCCAGGGACGCAATCCCCGCACCGGTGAGCCGATGGTCATCAAAGCGGCAAAAATTCCTGCATTCAAGCCTGGCAAAACGCTGAAGGATGCGGTACAATAGATAGCTGTTGAGGGGGTGCTTAGCTCAGCTGGGAGAGCATCGCCCTTACAAGGCGAGGGTCGCAGGTTCAATCCCTGCAGCACCCACCAGTCACCCAAGGAGCGGTAGTTCAGCTGGTTAGAATACCGGCCTGTCACGCCGGGGGTCGCGGGTTCGAGTCCCGTCCGCTCCGCCAAACATCAAACCCCGCGTATGCGGGGTTTTTTGTGTTCACCGGCCAAGGAATACGCCCATGCTGCAGACAATTCGTGACCGCGCCCAGGGCATCTTCGCCTGGATCATCCTGATCCTCATCATCGTACCCTTCGCCCTATGGGGCATTCAAAACTACTTCAGCAGCGGCAAGGAGAAACCCATCGCCGTGGTGGGTGACCGGGAGTTTTTCGAGCGCGATCTGCTCCAGCTCTATGAGCAGCAGTATGCCCGCTTTTCGGGCCGCTACGATGAAGCGGAACTCAAACGCCAGGCCCTCGAACGCCTCGTCGATGACGAAGTGCTGTTCCAGACCGCCCGGGAAAAGCACCTGAGCGTCAGCGACGCCCAGGTGGCCCGGTTCATTCGCACCCTGCCCTTCTTCCAGACCGACGGCAAGTTCGACGAGGAAAAATATCAGCGTCTGCTGGCCGCTCAGGGACTGACGACCGCCGGCTTCGTCGCCCAGGTACGGCGTGCCCTGCTTCTGGAGCAACTGCGGCGCAGCGTGACCGACTCGGACTTCGCCACCGAACCGGAAGCCGAACGTTTCTACCGATTGCAAAATCAACAACGCACGATCGCTTATGTGATTCTGCCTTTGCCTGACCAAACGGTCGAAGTCGACGATGCGGAAATCCGCGCCTATTACGAACAACACCGCGATCGCTTTCTCACCCCGGAACAGGTGACCATCGAATATGTCACCCTGTCCGTCGACGACATCGCCCGGACCATCCAACCCAGCGAAGCGGAACTGACGCGCTACTACGAAGAACAGCGCCAGGCGTTCGCCGTTCCGGAGCAGCGCCGCATTCGCCACATCCTCGTCGCGGTTCCGGAAAACGCCGATGAAAAAGCGAGGCAGCAGGCCCTGGCCAAAACCCGGGAAATCCGTCAGCGCCTCCTCGCCGGCGAGGATTTCGCCCAACTGGCCCGGGAATACTCCGACGATCCCGGCAGCAAGGCCAAGGGGGGGGATCTGGGTTTCGTCCGTCGGGGCGTGTTGGAGAAGCGCTTCGAAAAGGCGGCCTTTTCCCTGGCCGAAGGCGAAATCTCCGAGCCGGTCGAAACGCCGTTCGGTTATCACATCATCCAGGTGACCGAGATCCGGCCGGCCAAGGTCAAACCCTTCGAGGCGGTAAAGCCGCAGATCCTGGAAGCGGTACGTCGCCAGGAAGCGGAGAATCGCTTTTACCAACTCGGTGAGCAGCTGGCCCAGTTGGCCTATGAAAACCCGCAGAGCCTGGAACCCGCCGCCACCGCCCTCGGCCTGAAAATCCAGAGCGCAGGGCCGTTCAGCCGGGAAAAGGGGGAAGGGATCGCCGCCGATCCCAAAATCCGGAATGCGGCCTTCAGCGCCGAAGTCCTGGAGGGCAACAACAGCGAACCGGTGGAACTGGCGGACGGCCGCGTCGTGGTGCTGCGCGTCAAGGAGCACTATCCCGCCAAGCAGCGCCCTCTCGACGAGGTGCGGGACCAGATCGCCGCCGAACTGCGGCGGCAAAAGGCGGGCCGGCGACTGGCGCAACAGGCCGATGCCTGGCTGGCCGAACTGAAACAGGGCGCCAAACTGGAAGACATCGCCGCCCGGACGAAGGCCCGGGTCGAAACCGTGCGCTTGCGCCGCGAGGCACCGGAAGACCCGGAGGTAGCCGAACTCGTCGAACCGGTGTTCCAGGCCCCGAAACCGAGGCAAAATGCACCGGTCTTTCTGAAGGTGCCGCTGCACGACGGTCGGCAGGCGCTGATGGCCGTGACGGAAATCCAGGAAGGCAATTACGCCGACCTGGACTCCCGGGAAAAACAGACCCTGCGTGACAATCTGGCCCGGCTATTCGGGCTATTGAGTTTCAAGGAATATCAGAAACAGCTGCGCCGCCGGATCGAGGTCAAGATCGACTGGCCGCCGACCGAATGAGGCTCAGCCGAACAAGGCCTTGAGCTTCGCCCCCGGGTCCTCGGCGCGCATCAGGGCCTCGCCCACCAGGAACGCATGGACCCCGTGGGCGCGCATGTAGGCCACGTCCGCCGGCGTGTGGATGGCGCTTTCGGTCACCACCAGCCGGCCTTCGGGAATCCGGGGCAGCAGGCGGATGGTGTTGTCGAGCGAGGTGGTGAAGGTCCGCAGATCACGGTTGTTGATGCCCAGAATGGCCTCGGGCAGATCCAGGGCCCGATCCAGTTCGCCCGCCTCGTGGACCTCCACCAGGGCAGCCATCCCCAGCTCCCGAATCAACTGATACAAATCCTTCAACAGGGCATCATCCAAGGCGGCCACGATCAACAGCACCGCATCGGCGCCGATGGCTCGGGCCTCATAGACCTGGTAGGGATCGATGATGAAATCCTTGCGCAGGGTCGGCAATCCGGAAGCATCGCGGGCCAGTTGCAGATAGGCCTCCGATCCCTGGAAATAAGACCTGTCGGTCAGCACCGACAGGCAGGCCGCCCCGCCCTGGGCGTAACTGAGCGCGATCTGGCGCGGATCGAACGACGCCCGGATGATTCCCTTGCTGGGAGAGGCTTTCTTGACTTCCGCGATGACCGCCGCCTGACCGCGCTCGATCCGCCGCACCAAGGCCCCGGAGAAATCCCTCGGTCCGCCATGAGATTCGGCCAGCTCCCGGAGCTCCGCCTCCGGCAGACGCCGTTTGCGCGACGAAACCTCCTCCCGTTTGGTGGCAAGTATTCGTTGCAGTATGTCAGTCATGATCCCGACTCCATTCCACCAAAGCGTTCAATTTTTCCAACCCGGCCCCCGAGCGTTGCACCTGCGCCGCCTTCGCCACCCCGGCGGACAGACTGGGAGCCAGGCCGACGGCATACAGAGCCGCACCGGCGTTGAGCACCGCGATATCGGCAGCCGGCCCGGGCCTGCCCGCCAACACCTGGCGCATCAAGGCCAGACTCGCGGCCACCGAATCCACCTGGATCGCCGCCAACGACGCCGTTTCCATACCGAACCGCTCCGGCCCGATGGTATAGGTCCGCACTTGGCCGGCATGCCACTCGGCCACCTGTGTCGGAGCTGCGATGCTGATCTCGTCCAAGCCATCCTCCGCATGCACCACCAGCACGCGGCGGCTGCCGAGTTCCCCCAGCACGCGGGCCACCGGTTCGAGATAGCGCCGGTCGAAGACGCCGATGAGCTGATGAGGGGCATCGGCGGGATTGAGCAGCGGCCCGAGGAGATTGAACAAGGTGCGAACCCCCAAGGCACGCCGGATCTCCGCTACCTGGCGCAGGACACCGTGATGGCGCGGAGCGTACAGGAAGCCGATCCCGATGGTTTCGATGCATTCCTTGACCTGGTCCGGCGTCAGATCGAGATTGACCCCGGCCGCCTCCAACACGTCGGCGCTGCCGCTACGACTGGAAACGGAACGATTGCCGTGTTTGGCCACCCGGGCGCCGGCGGCAGCCACGATGAAAGCGGCGGTGGTGGAAACATTGAAGGTATCGCAGCCGTCCCCTCCGGTACCGCAGGTATCGATGAGATGGTCGGCATCGACTTCTATCCTCAGGGCATGGCGCCGCAACAACCGTACCGCGGCGCCGATCTCCGCGACGCTCTCGCCCTTGGCCCGCAACGCCACCAGAAAGCCGGCCGCCTGTACCGGGGACACTTCTCCGCCCAGGATGCCTTCCAGCACCCGGGTCATTTCCCCCTCGCTCAGATCGGCCGGCTCGAGCAGCCGGTTCAACGTGGTGCGGATATCCATCAGGACTGTAAAAAGTTGCGCAAGAGGTCGTGGCCGTGCTGGGTCAGAATCGATTCCGGGTGGAACTGTACCCCTTCGATCGGGTAATCCTTGTGGCGCACGCCCATGATCTCCTCGAAACCGCCCCGGCGGTCCTCGGTCCAGGCGGTGATTTCCAGGCAATCGGGCAAGCTTTCGCGCTCGATGACCAGGGAATGGTAACGGGTCGCCTCGAAGGGATTGGCCAACCCCCGGAACACACCGACGTCGCGATGATGAATCCAGGAGGTCTTCCCGTGCATGATGCGCTTGGCGTGGACGATACGGCCCCCGAAGGCCACGCCGATGCTCTGATGCCCCAGGCACACGCCCAGAATCGGCACCCTGCCCTTGAAATGGCGGATCGCAGCCACCGAGATCCCCGCCTCGTTCGGGGTACAGGGACCGGGAGAGATCAAGATCCGATCCGGCGCCAGGCGTTCGATGTCGGCGAGCGAGACTTCGTCGTTGCGGACCACGATCACCTCGGCCCCCAGCTCTCCGAGGTACTGGACCAGGTTGTAGGTGAAGGAATCGTAATTGTCGATACACACCGTGCGGATCATGACAATCCCTCCACAGCCCGGGCGACCGCCCGGAACAGGGCCCGGCCCTTGTTCATGGTCTCTTCCCATTCCCTCTCCGGCACCGAGTCGTAGACGATGCCAGCGCCAGCCTGAACGTGCAGCTGACCGTCCTTAATCACCGCGGTGCGGATCGCGATGGCGGTGTCGAGATTGCCGGACCAGCCGACATAACCGACCGCCCCCGAATAGATGCCGCGTTTGACCGGCTCCAGTTCAGCGATGATCTCCATGGCCCGGATCTTCGGCGCCCCGGACACGGTACCGGCGGGGAATGTGGCCCGCAGGACGTCGAAGGCGTCCAGATCCGGTCGCAGCCGGCCGACGACGTTGGAAACGATGTGCATGACGTGGGAATAACGCTCGATGATCATCCGGTCGGTCACCCGTACCGTGCCGATTTCCGCCACCCGCCCCACGTCGTTGCGCCCCAGGTCGATCAACATCAGATGCTCGGCCAGTTCCTTGGGATCGGCCAACAGTTCCCGCTCCAGGGCCAGATCCGCCGCCTGGGTCTCCCCCCGGGGACGAGTGCCGGCGATGGGACGGACGGTGACCATTCCATCCTCCAGGCGGACCAGGATCTCCGGGGAAGAGCCGACGATGTGGAACTGCGCCAGGTCCAGGTGGTACAGATAAGGCGAGGGGTTGAGACAGCGCAGGGCACGATAGACACTCAAAGGCTCGCCGTGGAAAGGAATGGACAGGCGCTGGGACAGCACCACCTGCATCACGTCGCCTTCGACGATGTAATCCTTGATGCGCCGCACCGCCTTCTCGAAGCCCTGACGGGTGAAACCGGAAACGAAGTCGCTCTCGTGAACCGGCGGCCCACCGGCCTGATCGGGATAAGGACAACTGGCACGCAGCCGGGACACCCAGCCGGCCAGCCGCGCCTCGGCCCGCGCCAGGGCGTCGGGTTCGCCCGGATCGGCATGAGTGATCAATTCCAGAGTGCCGGAAAGGTTGTCGAATACCAGCAGATCCTCGGAAACCATCAACAGAATGTCGGGGGTTCCCAGCGGGTCCGGCTTGTCCATGGCCGGGCGCAGCCGGGGCTCGATGTAGGCGATGGTTTCGTAACCGAAATAGCCCACCAGACCGCCACTGAAACGGGGCAATCCGGCGATCTGGGGAGTGCGATAGCGACCGGCGAACGCCCGGATCCAGGACAGCGGGTCGTCGCTGCGGACTTCCTCGGCGAGCCGATCACCGTGCCAAACCTGAATCCGATCTCCATAGACCTGGATGACACAGCGGGCGGGAAGACCGATGATCGAGTAACGCCCCCACTGCTCCCCCCCATGCACCGATTCGAAAAGGTAGGTGTAGGGCTGCGCCGCCAGTTTCAGGTAAGCGCTCAGCGGCGTGTCGAGATCGGCGAGGACCCGACGCCGGACCGGAATACGGTTGTAACCCTGGGCGGCGAGCGTCTGGAATTGTTTTGGCGTCATGAATTGGATCTGCGGGTGACCGAACCTTCGATCACCCGCCACTGTTTCGGTTCCCGGTCAGCCGGCTTCGGCAAGTCCCTTGGCGATTTCGGACCGCATGGCGTCGATCACGGCCTTGTAATCCGGCTGGCCGAAGATCGCCGAACCGGCCACGAAGGTATCGGCCCCGGCGGCGGCCACCTTGGCGATGTTGTCCACCTTGATCCCGCCGTCCACCTCGAGGCGGATGTCACGGCCGCTGGCATCGATGATCTCACGGACCTTCTCGATCTTGCGCAGTACGTAAGGAATGAACGACTGCCCGCCGAAACCGGGATTGACCGACATCAGCAGAATCATGTCCACCTTGTCGATCACCCAGTCGAGATAATCCAGGGGGGTGGCGGGATTGAAAACCAATCCAGCCTTGCAACCGTGATCGTGGATCAACTGCAACGAACGGTCGATATGCTCGGAGGCTTCCGGATGGAAGGTGATGTAACTGGCCCCGGCCTTGGCGAAGTCGGGAATGATACGATCCACCGGACTGACCATCAGATGGACGTCGATGGGAGCGGTAATACCGTAATCCCTCAGCGCCTGGCAGATCATCGGCCCGAAGGTCAAGTTGGGCACGAAGTGATTGTCCATGACGTCGAAGTGGACCACGTCACCACCCGCCGCCAATACCTGCGCCACCTCTTCACCGAGGCGGGCGAAATCGGCCGACAGGATCGAAGGGGCAATCCAAGGTGTCTGCATACCGGACTCCTAACGGGTTCTGCTGTTGGAAATGACTTAGTTTACCGGATTTGCCACCCGCTTTCAGCGCCCTGAACATCCCGCCTACCACCGGTCACTTCTGTCGGCGGGGAAAGGAAGGGACAGATGGTAAGATGCCCTTGTTTTTCGCCAACCCGACCCAATATCACCCAATGCTGATGAAAAAGATCGTTATGTACACCAGTTCCCACTGTCCTTATTGCCTGATGGCAGAACGCTTGCTCGCCGCCAAGGGCGTCACCGCGATCGAGAAGATCCGCGTCGACTTGGATCCCCAGCGGCGGCGGGAAATGATGGAACGGACCGGGCGTCGCACCGTTCCCCAGATCTTCATCGACGACCTCCACATCGGGGGGTTTCAGGAGCTGGCCGCCCTGGACCATCAGGGGGAATTGGACCGATTGCTGCAAGATTGAGAAAGGAGAAAGCCATGCATATCGTTTGCGGCCATTGTTTCACCACCAACCGGGTTCCGGGCGCGAAGCTCGGACACCAACCCTGCTGCGGCAAATGCCATCGGCCGCTACTGGACGGTCAACCGGTCGATTTGGACGAAGCCGATTTCGATCGGTTCGTCACCCATAACGACCTGCCGGTTCTGGTGGATTTCTGGGCCCCCTGGTGCGGGCCGTGTCGAATGATGGCGCCCGCCTTCGCTCAGGCGGCCTCGGCCCTGGCTCTGAAGGCACGCCTGGCCAAGGTGAACACCGAAGCCTGTCCACGCTTGGCCCAGCGCTTCGGTATCCGCAGCATTCCCACCTTGATTCTGTTCAAGAAAGGACAGGAGAGCGTGCGCCTGTCCGGCGCGCTCAATGCCGCTCAAATCCAGCAATGGGTGGAAAGCCACATCTGACGACGATCACTCTTCTTCCAACGGTTCGAAATCGTCCTTGGTGACCCCACACTCGGGGCAGACCCAATCGTCAGGAATGTCCTCGAAACGGGTTCCGGGAGGCAGACCGCCGTCCGGATCCCCTTCGGCCTCGTCGTAGATGTAGCCACAAACCACACAGACGTATTTGCGATATTCCTCGATCATACTTCCCTCATACAAGTCGCCAAGACGATGGGTGCCTCACTCCAGAACGATCAGGGCGCTGGGATGACGCACCAGGATGGAATAACGACGCCCCCGGCGCGAGGGCCAACCACGGACTTCGACCCGTTTTCCCAGATAACGTTGCAAATCGGGGAAATACGACAAGTTGCGCCGCGGTATCACGACCTCGACACCAGCTGAAAACTGCAGCCGCAGGTACTTGCGCCCGGCTTTGAGCTTTCTCGGAACACCCACCAGACGTTGCCATCCGTGCAATTTCTTGCGCAGCAAGGTTTCGATGGGCTTGGGAGCATAGTAGGGCATCCCCCAAATGCCTCTCCGGGCGGATTCGGCCGCTTTCTGAGCCGCCAGGATCGACCGGGCGTATTTCAAATTGGGGGGATGGATGTTGGCGATCGCCCAACCGGCCTTCACCAGCGCCAGGTTCAGATGGAGCCCGTCACGGCGGAACAGATAGGCGAGGGTGCGCCCGTACTTGTCGTGCCGCTCCACGTCGTATTCCAGGCGTACCGGCCGACCGGCCGTCAGGGCTTTCAGCAAGGCCTTCGCCTCCTCACCACCCGGCTCCCCGCGTTTGCGTTCGGTTTCGATTTCCGGGGCATTGATGTTCAGCAAGCGGATCCTGCGGCCATCCTTCAGCAATACCGTATCGCCGTCATAGACGTGCTGCACCGGATAATAGGCGGGCTCGGGATGCAGCTCGACGATTTCGGCGCCGGGGACCGGGCGATCGCTGTAATGATATTGTCCCTCACGGTCGCGCCATTGAAAAACGGCCGCTTGTGCGGCCGTCATCCCCAGCAAGACCCCCCACAGAAGGATGCGGAGCATCGCTGCTTCTTCAGGTGGTCGAGGGTCTGGAAGCCCCCCCGTTCACTTCGGCGGCGATGGCCTCCAGTTGACGCAGTTGGGCATGACCGGCATTGGTCAGTTCGAGACCACCGTTCACGATGCTCCGATAGAGGCCGGGCATCTTGTAAACGAGATAGCACAGATAGCCGGTCACGATGGCGGCGATGGGAAACCCCGCCCAGGCCGGCAATCCCACCCCCCCCAGACCACGGGTCAGGAGGGTGAGCACGTCGAGGGGCAGCAGCAGAAAAGCACCGAAATAGGTCAGGACGAAGAAGGAATAAAGCAGCAGGACAAGAAATTCAAAAAGGCGGATCAAACCGAGATTGAGCCATTTCATCGTGGATAGTCACCCCTCAAAAAGGCGATTGATCGTCACCGGATGGTTGTTACATCCAGCCCCGCATAAATTAAATATTCTAGCATGCCCCTGCAAGAGCCGGGAATGGAAACGCCGAACCGAAATCCGCCCTTGAATTCAGGCCTGGCGTTTTCCTTTCCAGCCACGGATACTCCTTCCCGCTTCGTAAAAAAAACCGCGGACGATGCCGCGGTTTTCCAAGGAAAAAATTGCCGGTGGCGATCAACTCACCTTGGGATCCAATTCACCGGAAGCATAGCGCTGATACATCGCCTCCAGCGAAATCGGCTTGATCTTGGACGCCTGCCCCGCACAACCGAACGCCTCGTAACGGGCCTTGCAGATGTCCTTCATCGCCTGGGTGGCGACCTTGAAAATCTTGCGCGGATCGAATTCCTTGGGATTTTCCTTCAGGAACTTCCGCATGGCCCCGGTGGCGGCCATCCGCAGGTCGGTGTCGATGTTGACCTTGCGCACCCCGTGTTTGATGCCTTCGACGATCTCCTCCACCGGAACCCCGTAGGTCTGACCCATGTCACCACCGTATTCGTTGATGATTTCCAGCCAATCCTGAGGAACCGAGGAAGATCCGTGCATCACCAGGTGGGTGTCCGGAATCCGGGCGTGGATCTCCTTGATCCGGTCGATGGCGAGGATGTCTCCCGTCGGCGGGCGGGTGAACTTGTAGGCGCCGTGACTGGTGCCGATGGCGATCGCCAGGGCGTCCACCTTGGTCTTCTTGACGAAGTCGGCCGCCTCGTCCGGATCGGTAAGCAGCATTTCCTTGGTCAGCTTGCCTTCGGCACCAACGCCGTCTTCCTTGCCGGCCTGCATGGTCTCCAGCGACCCCAGGCATCCCAATTCCCCTTCGACCGACACACCGCAGGCGTGGGCCATTTCGACGACCTTGGCGGTCACCTCCACGTTGTACTCGTAAGTGGCCGGGGTCTTGGCGTCCGGCATCAGGGAGCCGTCCATCATCACCGAGGTGAAGCCGGACTGGATCGAACGGGCGCACACCCCCGGATCGGCGCCGTGGTCCTGGTGGAGCACGATGGGAATGTCCGGCCACTGCTCCACCGCCGCCAGAATCAGGTGACGCAGGAACGGTTCGCCGGCATATTTACGGGCCCCGGCCGAGGCCTGCATGATCACCGGGCTGTCGACCTCGGCGGCCGCCTGCATGATGGAATGGACCTGCTCCATGTTGTTGACGTTGAACGCCGGCACGCCGTAGCCGTTTTCCGCTGCGTGATCCAGGAGTTGTCGCAAACTGATCAATGCCATTCAAATAGCCTCATTCATTAAACAATCAACCATGAAAACCCTCCGGACCCTTGCCGGATCCGGAGGAACGATGTCAGCCGACCCGCGGATCCAGTTCGCCGGAAGCATAGCGCTGATACATCGCCTCCAGCGAAATCGGCTTGATCTTGGACGCCTGCCCCGCACAACCGAACGCCTCGTAACGGGCCTTGCAGATGTCCTTCATCGCCTTGGTCGCGGCGGCGAAGATTTTGCGCGGGTCGAACTGCTTGGGGTTTTCCGCCAGGAACTTGCGCATGGCCCCGGTGGAAGCCAGACGCAGGTCGGTGTCGATGTTGACCTTGCGCACCCCGTGCTTGATGCCTTCGACGATCTCCTCCACCGGAACCCCGTAGGGTTGGCCGATGTCACCACCGTATTCGTTGATGATCTTCACCCATTCCTGGGGAACCGAGGAAGATCCGTGCATCACCAGGTGGGTGTCCGGAATCCGGGCGTGGATCTCCTTGATCCGGTCGATGGCGAGAATTTCCCCGGTCGGCGGCTTGGTGAACTTGTAGGCACCGTGACTGGTACCGATGGCCACCGCCAAAGCGTCCACCTTGGTCTTCTTGACGAAGTCGGCCGCCTGTTCCGGATCGGTGAGCAGCATTTCCTTGTCGATCGCCTCACCCTTGTCGGTGACTCCTTTCTCCAAGGAACCCAGGCATCCCAGCTCACCTTCCACGGACACGCCGCAGGCGTGGGCCATTTCGACGACCTTGGCGGTCACCTCCACGTTGTACTCGTAAGTGGAAGGCGTCTTCATGTCCGGCATCAGGGAACCGTCCATCATCACCGAGGTGAAGCCGGACTGGATCGAACGGGCGCACACCCCCGGATCGGCGCCGTGGTCCTGGTGGAGCACGACGGGAATGTCCGGCCACTGCTCCAGAGCGGCCTGCACCAGATGGCGGATGAAGTAGGGCCCCGCATACTTGCGGGCGCCGGCGGACACCTGCATGATCACCGGGCTGTCGACCTCGGCGGCCGCTTCCATGATGGAATGGACCTGCTCCATGTTGTTGATGTTGAAAGACGGCACGCCATAGTCGTTCTCCGCTGCGTGATCCAGCAATTGTCTCAAGGTGATGAGTGCCATGACAGCCTCCTCCTGCTCAGGTTAGGACAGAACTTCTTTGACCGCCTTGACGACGTTGTCCACGGTGAAGCCAAATTCTTTCATCAGCACACCACCGGGAGCCGACTCGCCAAACCGGTCGATACCGAGCACCTTACCATCGAGGCCGACGTATTTGTACCAGCCGTCGGTCGCCCCGGCTTCCACCGCGACCCGGGCGGTGACGTCCGGCGGCAGCACCGCCGCCTTGTACTCGGCACTCTGGGCGTCGAAAACGTCCTCGCAGGGCATCGAGACCACGCGGATCTTCTTCCCTTCGTCGGCCAGGATCTTGGCAGCCTCGTCCGCCAGATGCACTTCCGAACCGGTGGCGATGATGATGGCGTCCGGCTTGCCATCGCAGTCCCGCAACACGTAGCCACCTTTGGCGATGGCTTCGATCTGCTCCGGCGTCCGCTCCAGATGCGGCACCCCCTGACGGGTCAGAGCCAGAGCGGCGGGGCCGTCGGTGCGGTTGATCGCCTCGCGCCAGGCCACGGCGGTCTCGACCGCATCGGCAGGACGCCACAGGTGCAGGTTGGGAATCACCCGCAGCGAGACATGATGCTCCACCGGCTGATGGGTGGGGCCGTCCTCACCCAGACCGATGGAATCGTGGGTCAGGACGTAGATCACCGGCAGCTTCATCAGGGCGGACATACGGATGCCGTTGCGGCAGTAATCGGAGAACACATGGAAAGTGCCCCCGAACGGCCGGAAGCCGCCGTGCAGACAAATGCCGTTCATCATGGCCGCCATGCCGAATTCCCGCACCCCGTAGTGGACGTAATCCCCGTCCTCATGGGATTTGCCGGGATAGTTGTAATCCTTGCAACCTTTCCAGTTGGTCAGGTTGGAGCCGGTCAGATCGGCGCTGCCGCCGAAGAACTCCGGCAGATGGGGCGCATAGGCGTTCAGGGTGTTCTGGGAGGCCTTGCGGGTGGCGACCTTTTCGGCCTTGGCGTTGACCTCGTCGATGTAGGCCTGGGCGACCTGAGGCCAATCGGCCGGCAGCCGACCCTCGAGACGGCGGACCAGTTCTTCGGCCAGATCCGGCAGTTCGGCCTTGTAGGCGGCCAGCTTGTCCTGCCATTCCTGCTCCCATTTGGCGCCCTTCTCCCGGGCGTCCCAACCGTCGTAGATTTCCTTCGGAATCACGAACGGGGGATGCGGCCATCCCAGCACTTCCCGCGCCAGGGCGATCTCGTCGTCCCCCAGCGGGGCGCCGTGGCATTCTTCCTTGCCCTGCTTGTTGGGCGAACCATAGCCGATGATGGTCTTGCAGCAGATCAGGCTGGGCTTGTCGGTCGTGGCGCGGGCCTCCTCGATGGCGGCCTTGATGGCGTCGGGATTGTGGCCGTCGACATCCCGGATCACATGCCAGCCATAGGCTTCGAAGCGCTTGGCGGTATCTTCGGTGAACCACCCTTCCACTTCGCCGTCGATGGAGATGCCGTTGTCGTCCCAGAAGGCGATCAGTTTCCCCAATTTGAAGGTGCCGGCCAGGGCGCAAGCCTCGTGGGAAACGCCTTCCATCATGCAGCCGTCACCGAGGAAGACGTAGGTATAGTGGTCGATGATGTCGTGACCGTCACGATTGAACTGGGCGGCCAGCACTTTCTCCGCCAGCGCCATCCCCACGGCGTTGGCGATTCCCTGCCCCAGGGGCCCGGTGGTGGTTTCCACCCCGGGGGTGTAGCCGTATTCGGGATGCCCCGGCGTCTTGGAGTGAAGCTGACGGAAGTTCTTCAGTTCCTCCAGGGGCAGATCGTAACCGGTCAGATGCAACAGGGCGTATATCAGCATCGAACCGTGCCCGTTGGACAGGACGAAGCGGTCCCGGTTGGGCCACTTGGGATTGTTGGGATTGTGGCGCAGGTAATCGTTCCACAGGACCTCGGCGATGTCCGCCATACCCATGGGCATCCCCGGATGGCCAGACTTGGCTTGCTGGACCGCATCCATGGCGAGTGCACGGATGGCATTTGCAAGATCTCGGCGTGAAGGCATGATTCTTTCTCCTAATTGGTTCTCAAATTTGTTGTTCAGCTTCGATCAGGATCGCATCTTATAGCCGCCGCCTCGCGGGCGCAATCCCGTCAACCGGCCTGTTCCGCATCCCACTCGCGATGATAGGCCTCGATGGTTTCGAGATCCTTCCTGGCCCCGATGAACAGAGGAATGCGCTGGTGGATGTGGGTCGGCTCCAGGGTCAGGACCCGCTCGCGCCCGGTGGAAACGACCCCCCCGGCCTGCTCGATGATGAAACCGATGGGATTGGCTTCGTACATCAGGCGCAGACGGCCGGCCAACCCCTTTTTCTTCAGCTTCTCGTCCAGGGGATAGGTCCAGAAACCACCCCGCTGCAGGATGCGGTAAGCCTCGGCCACGAAAGAGGCGATCCAGCGCATGTTGTAGTCACGTCCCCGGGGGCCTTCCTTACCCTGGAGGCACTCCTCGATATAACGGCGCACGGGCGGTTCCCAGAAGCGCCAGTTGGACATGTTGATGGCGAATTCCTTGGCTTCCTCGGCGATCCGGATGTTGGATTGGGTCAGGAAGAACTCACCCACCCCCTGGTCCAGGGTGAAACCATGGGCCCCGTTGCCCGTGGTCAACACCAGGGTGACCGAGGGGCCGTAGACACAGAACCCGGAGGCCACCTGAGCCGTTCCAGGCTGCAGGAAATGCTCCTCGGCCGGTTCGTCGACCCCTTCCGGACACCGCAGGATGGAAAAGATGGTGCCGATGCACATGTTGATGTTGATGTTGGAGGACCCGTCCAAGGGGTCGAAACAAACCAGGTATTTCCCCCGGTTGGCCTTCGGCACCACGATGATGTCGTCGTTCTCTTCCGAGGCCATGGCCGCCACGTGACCGCTGCGGCTGAGAATGGCGATCATGATGTCGTTGGAAAGCACATCCAGTTTCTGCTGCACTTCCCCCTGAACGTTTTCCTCGCCCACCTGACCCAGGTTACCCACCAGGGCACCGTAGCGGACCTCGCGGGCGATCGCTTTGCAGGCCCGGGCGATGTCGGAAATCAACAAGGTCAGCTCGCCGGTGGCGCCGGCCACCTTGCGCTGTTCCTGAATCAAAAACTCCGTTAAGGAGACCCCTTGACCTTGCATAACATCTTCCTCCTACATTAGATCGATAAAGGACTCAGGCCGCCGTCGACAGCGCCAGGGCATCCTTGACCTTGACGATTTTCAGGGTATTGGTCCCACCGCTCACGCCGGTCAGATCCCCCTTGGTGATCAGCACCCGGTCGTCTTCGGTCACCGCGTGGCAGCGCAGCAGCTCCTTCAGAGCTGCCTTGTTCTGAACCACGTGCTCCGTGGTCTCGCAGTGAAAATGGATGGGATAGACGCCCCGGTACAGGGTGACCTTGCGACAGGTGCGCAGATGACGGGTCATGGCATAGATGGGAATACCCGAACGGATCCGCGACATCCACAGCGGCGTGGAGCCGCTTTCCGTCAGCGCGGCGATGGCCCGGACGGGCAGGTGGTTGGCCACGTACATGGACGCCATGGCGATGGCCTCGTCCACCCGTTTGAACTGGCGATCCATGCGGTGGGAGGAACGCCGCACCCTGGGGCTCTTCTCCGCTTCCCGACAGACCCGATCCATCGCCTTGACCGCCTCCACCGGATAGTTGCCCGAAGCAGTCTCCGCCGACAACATCACCGCATCGGTCCCGTCGAACACGGCGTTGGCCACGTCCAACACCTCGGCCCGCGTCGGCAGGGGGCTTTCGATCATCGATTCCATCATCTGAGTGGCGGTGATGACCACCCGATCCATGTCCCGCGCCTTGGAAATCAGATCCTTCTGCACTTGGGGCAGGCGGGCGTCGCCGATTTCCACCCCCAGATCCCCCCGGGCTACCATGATGACGTCAGACGCTTCGATGATCTCTTCCATCACACCGGGCTGAACCGCCTCGGCACGCTCGATCTTGGCGACGATGCCGGCCGCGCCACCGGCTTCCCGGAGCAGATGACGCGCCAGGTGGATGTCGGCGGCGCTGCGGGGGAAGGAAACCGCCAGATAATCGGCCTCGATCTCCACGGCGGTCTTGATGTCCTCCTTGTCCTTGTCGGTGAGGGCCGGGGCCGAAAGCCCGCCTCCCTGCTTGTTGATGCCTTTGTTGTCGGACAGCACCCCGCCGACCTCGACCACACATTCGACCCGGTCGCCCTCGATACCGTCCACCCGAAGGACGATGCGACCGTCGTCCAGCAGCAGAACGTCGCCCGGCTGAACGTCCTTCGGAAGATCGCGGTACACCAGCCCCACCTGGGTCTCGTCCCCCTGGTCCAGGGGGAAATCCGCGTCGAGGGCGAAGCGGGCTCCCTCCTGGAGCACCACCTTCCCCGTCTTGAAACGGCCGATCCGGATCTTCGGCCCCTGCAGATCCGCCAGAATGCCGACGTAATGCCCCTTGCCCTCGGAAATCTCGCGGACCAGACGGGCCCGGCGCCGGTGGTCGTCGGCGGTCCCGTGGGAGAAATTCAACCGAACCACGTCGACGCCGGCGTCGATGAGCTTCTCCAGCATCTCCGGCGTGTCGGTCGCCGGCCCCAGGGTGGCGACGATCTTGGTGCGTCTCGGCACGTAAATGTCAGCCATGAATCAGCGCGCCTCCATCATCGCCTTGGCGGTGTCGAGCATGCGGTTGGAAAAGCCCCACTCGTTGTCGTACCAGGCCAGCACCTTCACCAGGGTGCCGTCGATGACCTTGGTCAAGGAGGATTCGTAGATGGAGGAATGGGGGTTGTGGTTGAAGTCCATCGACACCAAAGGCTCGTCGCTGTAGGCCAGGACGCCTTTCAACTCACCTTCCGCCGCTTCCCGAACGAGGGTGTCGATCTCCTCCTTCGAGGTGGCCCGGGTCGCCTGGAAGGTCAGGTCCACCAGGGAAACGTTGATGGTGGGAACCCGCACGGCGAAGCCGTCGAGCTTGCCGGCCAGTTCCGGCAATACCAGACCCACTGCCGCCGCAGCCCCCGTCTTGGTGGGAATCATGTTGTGGGCGGCGGCCCGGGCCCGGCGCAGGTCCTTGTGGAACACGTCGATGAGCCGCTGGTCGTTGGTATAGGAATGAATGGTGGTCATCAGACCACGTTCGATGCCGATCCGGCTATGCAGCACCTTGGCCAGCGGAGCCAGACAGTTGGTGGTACACGAGGCGTTGGAGACCACGGTGTCGGAAGCCTTGAGCGTCCCGTGATTGACGCCGTAGACCACGGTGGCATCCACGTCCTTGCCGCCGGGAGCGGAAATCAGCACTTTCTTGGCCCCACCCTGGAGATGGGCCGAGGCCTTCTCCTTGGAGGTGAACAAGCCGGTACATTCCATCACCACGTCGATGCCCAGCTCGCCCCAGGGAAGCTTGGCGGGATCGCGCTCCGCCAATACCTTGATCCGGTGCCCGTCGACCACCAGGGTATCCCCTTCCACCGCCACGTCGAAGGGGAAGCGGCCGTGTACGGTGTCGTAGCGGGTCAAATGGGCGTTGGTCTGGGCGTCCGCCAGATCGTTGATCGCGACGATTTCGAATTCACCGGTGCGCCCGGATTCGAACAGGGCCCGCAGCACGTTGCGGCCGATCCGGCCGTAACCGTTGATTGCCAGCTTGATAGCCATGAAGTGTTACCCCCAAAATTTGATGGTTCTGAAACCGGTTGCCACCACCCTAGCGGGTGGAGATTCGATTGGTCAATTCGGAGAACTATATCAAACCGGATGGAACCGCGTCCAGATTCAGCCGGCGTCACGAAGGGCGGCGATCACCCGCTGGGCAACGTCCCCGCCGGGCTCGAGCCACAACGCGTCCTGCTCCCGGCGCAGCCAGGTCAGCTGCCGTTTGGCCAGTCGGCGGGTGGCGACGATCGCCTTTTCGATCATGGTGGCATAGTCGTACTCTCCCGCCAGCCAGGCCCAGACCTGACGATAACCGACGCTTCGGATAGCGGGAAGGTCGGGATGGAGATCACCCCGGCGATAGAGGGCTTCCACCTCGGCGATCAATCCGGCCTCTAACATCCCGTGAAAACGGCACTCGATCCGCCGGTGCAACTGCGCCCGGTCCTGAGGGGCCAGCACCACCTTGACGGGTCGGAACGACAGTTCTCCGGTCGTGGTCCGCCACCAGGCGCTCAAGGGTTTCCCTGTCAGTTGATAGACCTCCAGAGCCCGCTGAATCCGCTGGGGATCGTTGGGGTGGATCCGGGCCGCCGCCTGGGGGTCGACGGCGGCCAGCCGGCGGTGCAGCGCCGCCCAACCATGCCGGGAGGCCTCGGCGTTGATGCGCTCCCGCACTTCGGGATCCGCTTCCGGCATGGGAGCGATCCCCCGCAGCAGGGCATGGAAGTACAGCATCGTGCCGCCCACCAGGATCGGCAACCGCCCCCGGCGGGCGATGGCCTCGATCAGCGCCAGGGCGTCGCTGCGGAAGCGACCCGCCGAGTAGGACTGGGAGGGATCGAGAATGTCGATCAGATGATGGGGAATTCGGGCCCGGATCTCCCGGGACGGCTTGGCGGTGCCGATGTCCATGCCCCGGTACACCTGCCCGGAATCGACGCTGACGATCTCGCCGTTCAGACGCTGGGCCAGGGCGACGGCCAGATCGGTCTTGCCGGCCGCGGTCGGCCCCATGATCAAGAGTGCCAGCGGTTTTCCCATCAGCGGCCGCGGCGGAAGAACCGGTCCAGGGCGGGAAAATCCAGCTTGACCCACGTGGGACGACCGTGATTGCACTGGCCGCCCCGCTCGGTGCGCTCCAGCTCCCGCAACAGGGCGTTCATCTCCTCCCGGCCGAGCCGTTGCCCGGCCCGCACGGCGCTGTGGCAGGCCCGGGTGGCTAGACGCTCGTGGATTCGGCTTTCCACCTCGGCGGCGCTGTCGAGCTCCCGCAGCTCCGAGACCAGATCTTTCACCAGGGCCGCCGGATCGGCCTGCACCAACAGGGCGGGCAAGGCACGGACCACCACGGTTTCCGGACCCAGGACGTCCAGATCGACGCCGAGCCGGGCCAGACGGCTGCGATGTCGGTGAATCAGCTCGACATCACCGGAACTCAGGCGGATCTTTTCCGGCAGCAGAAGGGGCTGGCACTGGGGGGCGCCGCCGACCAACTGGCGCTTGAGCTTTTCGTAAAGGATGCGCTCATGGGCAGCGTGGGCATCGACGATCACCAGACCGTCCTCGGCCTCGGCGAGAATGTAGATACCGTGGAGATGGGCCACCGCATAACCCAAAGGGGGAACTTCCCGGGACGAAGCCGGAGCTTCCGGCGCCGCCTCTCGTTCCGATTCCGGTTCCCGCGCCGGACGCAGGGCTTCGTAGAAGGCGATGGCCTCGTTGACTTGAGCGGCCGCCGGCGGCCCGGACGGCGGAGGACAGACGGGCGCCGGCGGCGGTGTGATCCTCGGCCCCGGACGCGCCTTTCCGAGGGCCTGGTGCAGGGAACGGGCGACGAAATCCCGAACAGTGCGCGGATCGCGGAAACGCACCTCCAACTTGGCCGGATGGGCGTTGACATCGACCTGGGTGGGATCCAGCTCCAGATAGAGAACCGCGGCGGGCTGACGGTCGTGGGGCAACACGTCGCGGTAACCCTGGCGCAGGGCGTGGGCGAGCAGCTTGTCGCGCACCGGCCGGCTATTGACGTACCACCACTGCCGGTCCGCCTGGCGTCGGGCCACCGTCGGCAGCCCCATCCAGCCCCACAGGCGCACGCCGTCCTGTTCGAACTCGATCAACAACGACTGTTGCACGAACGCCTCGCCGAACAGCATCCCCACCCGGCGGGTCCAGCCCCGCTCCTCCCGGGCTGCGGGCAAATGCAACACGTCCCGCTGATTGTGGCGCAATCGGAAGGCGACCTCGAACCGGCTCAGGGACAGACGTTCGAGAAAGGTCTGGATGTGCCCGAACTCGGTCCGCTCGCTGCGCAGGAACTTGCGCCGGGCAGGCACGTTGTGGAACAGGTCGGCCACGGACACGGTGGTCCCCACCGGGTGGGCGACGGGAAGCGGCTCGCCCGAACGGCCATCCGCCGGAACCACGAGGCGCCAACCGCAGGGCTCGTCCGCCGTGCGGGAAACCAATTCCAGCCGCGCCACCGCCGCGATGCTCGCCAGCGCTTCGCCGCGGAAGCCGAAGGTGCGCACCCGAAGCAGGTCGTCCAGGGTGGCGATCTTGCTGGTGGCATGACGGCTCAACGCCAAGGGGAGATCGTCGCGGGCGATGCCGTGACCGTCGTCGCGCACCCGGATCAGGGCGATACCACCGGACTCCACGATCACCTCGACGCGGCCGGCGCCGGCGTCCAGGCTGTTCTCGACCAGCTCCTTGACCACCGAGGCGGGCCTTTCCACCACCTCCCCGGCGGCGATCTGCCCCACCAACGGGGGCGGCAAGGGGCGGATCCGCCTCATCCGCCGACCGGTATTCGGAGCACCTGCCCGGCCCGGACACGGGTACGGCTCAGGTCGTTGTAGCTCATCAACCGTTCGAGGCTGATTCCGTAACTCTGGGCGATTTCCGAGAGGGTTTCCCCCTTGGCGATGACATGGCGACGCTCGGCCGCCAACAAAGTTCCCGGCGGGGCGTGGCGTTTGAAATAATCCCGCACCCCCCGGTGAATGGCCTTGGCCCAATACCACTGGTACTTGGCGCTCCGCAGCCGCCTTTCCTCCGCCGGATTGGAAATGAAGGCCGTCTCGACGAGAACCGAGGGAATGTCCGGGGATTTCAGCACCACGAAGCCGGCCTGCTGCACCCCGTGATGGTGAATGCGGCCGATGCGCCTCAATTCCTCCAGCACCTCGCGGGCCAGCCGGCGGCTGTATTCCCGGGTCCCGGTCAGGGAGAGATCGAGCAGCACCTTGGCCAGCACTTCGTCCTTGTCATCGAGGCTGACCCCCCCGACCAGATCGGATGCGTTCTCCCGGGCGGCGAGCCAACGCGCCGCCTCGCTGGAGGCACCCCGCTCGGACAGGATGTAGACCCCGGCGCCGCTGGCCTTCGGATCCCGGAAGGAATCGGCGTGAATGGAAATGAACAGATCGGCCCTGGCGCGGCGGGCCAGCTCGATGCGCTTGCGCAGCGGAACGTAGTAGTCCCCCTTGCGAATCAACACCGCCCGCATGCCGGGGGTGTCGTCGATCAATCTGGCCAGTTTCCTGGCGATGGCCAACACCACGTCCTTCTCCCGCGTCCCGTGACGGCCGATGGCACCGGGGTCCTCCCCGCCGTGACCGGGATCGATGGCCACCGTCACCTTGCGCAACTTGGCACGCCTCACCGGCGGAGACGGGCGCGGCGCGGAAGCCCCCTGGGCGGGATAAAGATCGACCACCAGACGGTGACCGTAACGGGCGTTGGGCGGCAGGGTGAACACCTTGGGCCGTACCGGGGATTTCAGATCCAGCACCAGGCGCAACACCCCGGGACGGGGCCTGCCGCTGCGAATCCGCCGCACGAACGGCGTGCCGTCATCGAAACGGGGCAACGGCGCCCTGAGTTTTCCACCGGCCAGGTCCAGCACCAACCGATCAGGATTGGCCAAATCGAAGACCTTGGGCTTGACGTCGGCGGAAACATCGAGGACCAGACGAAGGTGGTCCGGTGCGTTCCAGTGACGGATGCCGCGCACCTCGACACCGTAACAAGACTGGACGACGGCCAGCCAGGCGATCAACGCCAGAACCCATCTGCGCACCATAGCCACCTCCGCGCGAGCAAGCCCATCCTTGTTCAATTATATGCCAACGTGCATACCGAATCGTGAACTTCACCAAAATATGTGGCCGACAAACCACAACACCCCCCAGCAGCCCCTTCCCCGCTCCCCTGGGGATTATTGACAGGTGCCGAGGTTTTCAAGGCAAACACTTGTGTTGAACCGCGATCCAATTAGAATATCGGTTTTTGCAGGCAGCGTGCGGCTGCCTTTTTGTTTTCAAGTTCAGGTGATCCATCCATGACTTCGGCTCTGATGCCCACCTACGCCCGCCTGCCGGTCGCCTTTCGGAAAGGCGAAGGAGCCTGGCTGTGGGACGACGAAGGCCGGCGCTACCTCGACGCCCTTGCGGGAATCGCCGTTTGCAATCTGGGACACGCCCATCCCGCCCTGACCAAGGCCCTGTGCCATCAGGCCGGCCAACTGTGGCACACCTCCAACCTGTATCACATCGAACTGCAGGAACGTCTGGCGAGCCGGCTGGCCGCCTTGAGCGCCATGGACAACGCGTTCTTCTGCAACTCCGGCGCCGAGGCCAACGAAGCCGCCATCAAACTGGCGCGGGCCTACGGCCGCTCCCGGGGGATCGCACGGCCGCACATCATCGTCATGGAAGGCAGCTTCCACGGCCGCACCCTGGCCACGCTCACGGCGACGGGCAATCCCCGGGTCAAGGAGGGCTTCGAACCTTTGGTCCCGGGCTTCATCCAGGTTCCCTACGACGACCTCGCCGCCGTGGAAGCACTGGCCGGGCGCGACGACATCGTCGCCGTCCTGGTGGAACCGGTGCAGGGGGAAGGCGGCATCCGTGTCCCGGCGGCGGACTATCTGCCCGGATTGCGCGCCATCTGCGACCGTCGGGGGTGGCTGCTGATGCTGGACGAAGTGCAGACGGGCATCGGCCGCTGCGGCCGTTGGTTCGCCCATCAACACTGGGACGTCGTCCCCGACGTCATGACCCTGGCCAAAGCTTTGGGCAACGGTTTTCCCATCGGAGCCTGTCTGGCCCGAGGGGCGGCCTCGCAGGTCCTCACGGCCGGAATGCACGGTTCGACCTTCGGCGGCAACCCCCTGGCCTGTCGGGTCGCCCTGGAAGTGTTACAGACGATCGAGAACGAGGATCTCTTGACCCACTGCGACCGACTGGGGCGAACCATTCGCCGCTCGTTGCGTGAACGCCTCGACGGTCATCCGCAGGTCAGGGAAGTGCGCGGCCTCGGTCTGATGCTCGGCATCGAACTGGCCAAACCCTGCGGCGATCTGGTGGGCAAAGCCCTGGAGCGCGGTCTGCTGATCAACGTCACCGCGGGCTCGGTGATCCGGTTGTTGCCGCCGCTGATCCTGGACCCGCCCCAGGCGGAACAGCTCGTGGAAATCCTCGTCGAACTGATACAGGAATCATCGCCGTGAATGTACGCCATTTTCTCACCCTCACCGATCTGTCCCCCGACGAACTGCGCGCCCTGATCCACCGCGCCGGGGAACTGAAACGCCTCAAAGGCCCCTACGAACCGCTGAAAAACCGGCTGCTGGGCATGATTTTCGAGAAGGCCTCCACCCGCACGCGGGTCTCCTTCGAGGCCGGCATCGTGCAGCTGGGCGGGGCGGCGATCTTCCTCTCCCCCCGGGACTCCCAGCTGGGTCGCGGCGAACCCCTCGAAGACACCGCCCGGGTACTGTCGCGAATGGTCGACGTCATCGTGCTGCGCACCCACCGCCATCAGACCGTGCAACGGTTCGCTGAATTTTCCCGGGTTCCGGTCATCAACGGATTGACGGACCGCTTTCACCCCTGCCAACTGCTCGCCGACCTGCAGACCTGGTTCGAACACCGCGGCGACATTCGGGGACGCAAGGTCGCCTGGATCGGTGACGGCAATAACATGTGTCAGTCCTACATCAAAGCGGCCAAATTGCTGGACTTCCATCTGCACATCGCCTGTCCGCAAGGATACGAGCCGGAAGCCGAACTGCTCGCCTGGGCCGGCGAGCACGTCATCCTGGACCACGATCCGGCAGCGGCGGCGACCGATGCCGACCTGGTGGTCACCGACGTCTGGGCCAGCATGGGCCAGGAGGAGGAGCAGCAACAGCGCCTCGCGGCCTTCCGCCGCTTCCAGGTAACCCCGGAACTGATGGCACGGGCCCACGACGACGCCCTGTTCATGCACTGCCTGCCGGCGCACCGCGGCGAGGAAGTCAGCGCCGAGGTCCTGGAAGGTCCGTGGAGCGTGGTCTGGGAGGAAGCGGAAAACCGCCTGCACGCCCAGAAGGCGCTGCTGGAATTCCTGCTTTCCGGTTGAACCGACGCCGGCGCCCACCGGCCTGACGGCGATCGCCCTGCCACGCTTTCCCGGCCCCCGAAAAAGGGACCGGACAGGTGGTAAGATACGCATTCATAACATCGATTTTCCAGCCCGTGGAACCGTCATGAAAATTTTTCTCCTGCTGCTCGTCAGCCTCGCCCTTCCCTGGGCCGAAGCCGAAGAGCCCGCCTACGTCACCGACCGACTGGAGGTCTATCTTCGCACCGGCAAAGGGATCAAATACAAAATTCTGCGTCAGGTGCGCAGCGGCACCCCGCTAACCGTCCTGGCCAAGGATCCCAAGAGCGGCTACAGCCGGGTGCGGCTGCGGGACGGAACCGAAGGCTGGATACTGACCCGCTACTTGAGTTCCGAACCCAGCGCCCGCTGGCAGCTGAAACAGGCCCAGGAAAAACTGGAGCGCCTGAGCCGGGAGAACGCCCGCCTCAAGAAGGAACTGGATGCCTTGAAAAGCCAACAGGGCAGCTTGACGACCGAGAAGGAGAACCTGATCCGGCGCAGCGCCCAACTGGAAACCGAGTTGCAGCAGATTCGCCATGCGGCGGCCCATGCCCTGGAAATCCAGGAGGAACGCAACCACCTCCGGGGTCGGGTCGCCGAGCTGGAGCGCCGCGTGCATCAATTGCAACTGGAGAACCAAGCGCTCACCCACGATCGGTCGCAGCGCTGGTTCCTGATCGGCGCCGGCGTGCTGGCCGGCGGCATTCTGGCGGGCCTGCTGCTGCCCCGCCTCACCTGGCGCCGCCGCCGCGGCTGGGATTCGCTCAATTCCCTGTAACCACCGCAGAACACGGAGATCGACACCCATGTCTGACAAGAAGCGGCCACATTCTTCCCAAATCGTCGACGGCGTCGAGCGGGCGCCCAGCCGCGCCATGCTCTATCCTTTGGGATTCCGGGACGAGGATTTCCAAAAGCCGCAAATCGGCATCGCCTCCACCTGGAACATGGTGACGCCGTGCAACATGCACATCAATCAGCTCGCCAACCACGCCATTCGCGGGGTGGAGGCCAACGGCGGCAAGGGCATCCTGTTCCACACCATCACCATCTCCGACGGCATCTCCATGGGTACCGAGGGAATGAAATACTCCCTGGTGTCCCGGGAAGTCATCGCCGATTCCATCGAAACGGTCATGGGATGCCAGGGATACGACGGCCTGGTGGCCATCGGCGGCTGTGACAAGAACATGCCCGGCTGCATGATGGCCATCGCCCGCCTCAACCGTCCGGCGGTGTTCGTCTACGGCGGCACCATCCTGCCGGGCTGCCTGGGCGAGAAAAAGCTCGACATCGTTTCGGTGTTCGAAGCAGTCGGCGCCCGGGCCAACGGACAGATCGACGATCGGACCCTGCACCAGATCGAATCCAACGCCATTCCCGGCCCCGGTTCCTGCGGCGGCATGTACACCGCCAACACCATGGCTTCGGCGATCGAGGCCCTGGGGATGAGCCTGCCGGGCTCCTCGGCCCAGGCGGCGATCTCCGAGGAAAAGCAACGCGACTGCGAGCGGGCCGGCGCCGCGGTGCTGCGGCTGCTGGAGGCCGACATCCGTCCCCGGGACATCATGACCCGCGAGGCTTTCGAAAACGCCGTCACCGTGGTCATCGCCCTGGGCGGCTCCACCAATGCCGTGCTTCATCTGCTGGCGATGGCGGACGCCTGCGGCGTGGAACTGAAACTGGAAGACTTCAATCGGATCGGCCGCCGGGTGCCCGTACTGGCCGATCTGAAGCCCAGCGGGCGCTACCACATGGCCGATCTGATCGCCATCGGCGGCATCCAACCCTTGATGAAAACGCTGCTAGACGCGGGCCTGCTGCACGGGGATTGCCTCACCGTCACCGGCAAGACCCTGGCGGAAAACCTCGCCGACGTGCCATCCTATCCCGATGACCAGGACATCGTCCGCCCCCTGTCCAACCCCATCAAGAAAGACAGCCATCTGGTCGTCCTCAAGGGCAACCTGGCCCCTCAGGGGGCGGTGGCCAAGATCAGCGGCAAGGAGGGGCTGCGCTTCACCGGCACCGCCCGGGTCTTCGACTGCGAGGAGGAAGCGCTGCAGCGGATCCTGGACGGAACGGTGCAAAAGGGCGACGTGATCGTGATCCGCTACGAGGGGCCCAAGGGAGGTCCGGGAATGCGGGAAATGCTTTCCCCCACCTCCGCCGTCATGGGCAAGGGTCTGGGGAAGGACGTGGCCCTGATCACCGACGGCCGTTTTTCCGGCGGCACCCACGGCTTCGTCGTCGGCCACATCACGCCGGAAGCCTACGTGGGCGGCCCCCTGGCCATCGTCGAGGACGGGGACACCATCACCATCGATGCGGAAAGTCGGGAACTCCGCCTTCACCTGGAACCGAACGAGATCGAGGCCCGCCTGGCGCGTTGGCGTAAACCCGCGCCCCGCTACACCCGCGGCGTTCTGGCCAAATACGCCGCCCTGGTCAATTCGGCCTCCGAAGGCGCGGTGACCGACCGCAATCTGGAAGACAAACTGTAACCAGTGATCGAGCCGGCCTCTTTCATCCGCTGGTTCCGCAGTGCCCTTCCCTACATCCACTCCCATCGGGGGCGCACCTTCGTGGTCCATTTCGGCGGGGAGGCGATCGCCGATCCAGCCTTTTCCGGCCTGATCCACGATCTGGCCCTGCTTCACGGCATGGGCGTCCGCCTGGTGCTGGTCTACGGCATCCGCCCCCAGATCGAAGCCCGGCTGCGGCAGCAGAATCTCGCCTGTCGTTATCACCGGGGGCTGCGGGTCACCGACGCGGCGGCGCTGGCATGCGTCAAGGAGGCCGCCGGCGAGGCCCGGCTGGAAATCGAGAGGCGCCTGTCCATGGGCGTGGCCGATTCCCCGATGGCGGGGGTGCGCCTGAGAGCGGCCTCCGGCAACTTCGTCATCGCCAAACCCCTGGGGGTCATCGACGGCGTCGACTTCGAGTACACCGGGGAAGTGCGCCGCATCGACGCCGACGCCATCGTCCATCTCCTGGAGCGGGAACTGGTGGTGCTGATCTCCCCCCTGGGATATTCCCCCACGGGAGAAGTCTTCAACCTGCGTGCCGAGGCGGTGGCCACGGCCGTGGCCACCGCCCTGAAGGCGGACAAGCTGTTGCTGCTGGTGGAGGGCCCGTGCGATCTGGGGAAAGAGCGGGTGGCCCAGCTCACCTCCGCCGAAGCCCGGCAGCATCTGAATCGGGGAGCGTTTTCCGAAGAAATCGCCCCCCATGTGGAGGCAGCCGTGCGCGCCGTGGAGGGCGGAACCGAGCGGGTTCATCTGCTCGACCGCCATCAGGATGGCACCCTGCTGCTGGAGTTGTTCACCCGCGACGGGGCGGGCACCCTCATCTCCCGGCAGCCTTTCGAAACCCTGCGCCCTGCGACCCTGGCGGACATCGCCGGCATTCTCGAGCTGATCGAACCGCTGGAGCGGGAGGGGATCCTGGTGGCACGCTCCCGGGAAAGGCTGGAGATGGAACTGGAAGATTACTGCGTCATCGAACGCGACGGCCTCGTCATCGGCTGCGCCGCCCTGCATCCCTTCCCCGAGGTGAAGATGGGCGAACTCGCCTGCCTGGTGCTGCATCCGGACTACCGGGGAGAGAACCGGGGGCGACGGCTGCTGGAACACGTCGAACAGCGCGCCCGTACCCTCGGGTTGCAGCGTTTGTTCGTCCTCACGACCCGAACGAGCCACTGGTTCCTGGAACAGGGCTTCAAACCGGGGGATTTCACGGAACTGCCCCCGCAGCGGCGACGCCGTTACGACGCTCGGCGTAATTCCAAGGTGCTGTTCAAATGGCTGTGACCCTGGAACTGTCCTGTCCCCCCGACGCCCCGGTGACGCTGCTGCAGCTGTCCGATTGCCACTTCCTGGAGCGGCCCGGCGACACCCTGATGGGCGTGGATACCGAGCGCAGTTTCCGCCGGGTCCTCGCATCGCTGCAACGGCATCCCGACTGGCCGGCGGACCTGATTCTCCTCACCGGCGATCTGGTGCAAAAGCCATCGACCGCCGCCTACGAAAGGCTGTTTTCCCACCTGAAGACCATCGACGTTCCCTGGGTGTGCCTGCCCGGCAACCATGACGATCCCGCCCTGATGCGGGCAATCCTGTGCCACACCGAAGCGCATTGCAGCAACCGCATTCTGGCCGGCCGGTGGCAGATCCTCTGCCTCGACAGCAAACGGCCCGGTTCCCATGGCGGACACCTGGCGCCGCAGGAACTCGCCTTCCTCGATCAGGCCCTGCGACGAACCCACCGCCCCACCCTGATCGCCCTGCATCACCCTCCGGTACCCGTGGGCAGCGCCTGGATGGACGCCATGCAATTGGACAACAGCGAGGCCCTATTCGCCGTCCTGGCCCGTCACCCCCACATCAAGGGAATCGTCTTCGGCCACGTCCATCAGGTCTTCCATACCGACCACCACGGCATTCCCCTGTGGAGCGCTCCTTCCACCTGCTTCCAGTTCAAGCCGCATTCGACCGATTTCGCCCTGGACGAACGCCCACCCGGTTGGCGCTGGTTGACCTTGCATCCGGGGGGACGGATCGAAACGCGGGCCGAATGGTTGGACGACCACCCACCCGCTCTGGATTTCTCCTCGTCGGGCTATTGACCGATTCTAACGTCGGCTCCAGGCGGCTCAGCGGAGCCTGAGGGTTTTGACCTGCGCGTCGATCCATTCGGAGGTCAAATAGCCGATGGCGCCGGCGACCTTGCCGATCCGGTCGTGCATCTCGCGCAGGGTGGCCACCTCGACCGGGGCCGGGCCGGTACCCGAAAACACGTTCCGATCCCACAGCCGGCGGAGCTGATACGGATAGACCCGGAGAACGTTCTTACAGAAGAGCAAATGGAGCGGATGATTGTCGGGAAGCACGAACACCCGGATGGGGGTGCCGTCGGGCCAGACGCGACGGCGCATCGCGAAGATGGCCCGCAGCTCGTTACGGGAGAGCGTCTCAATCACCACTTTGGGGTTGACCGCCACGACGACGGCTTGCGGCTCGACTGCATGACCGGTCACACCGACCAGAGCGATCAAAAGCGCGCTAACGAAGCACCAGAATTTCCGCCGTGCGGGCAAAGCCCCTCCCCTGAAGAACCGTTTGCGAAGAAAGCATTCCCTGAAATCAGCGCTCCATAGCGGTCAGAAAACCCCGGGGATCGATGGGCACGGCCTCGGAGATCAGCAGCTGCCCCAATTCAGTCAGGGCCCGCCGATAAACTTCCCGCTTGAAATAGACCACCTCTCTGATCGGATGCCAGTATTCGACCCAACGCCAGGCATCGAACTCCGGCTTGGCGCTCCGGTCCAGCCGGATCCGGTCTTCCGAGGCCCGCAACCGCAGCAAGAACCACAGTTGTTTCTGACCGATGCACAAGGGCAATGAATGACGGCGAATGTATCGTTTCGGCAAACGATAATGCAGCCAGTCCCGGGTGCGGCCGATCACTTCCACGTCGTCCCGCCCCAATCCCGTCTCCTCGTACAACTCCCGGAACATGGCGGCTTCGGGATTCTCGCGGGGCTTGATGCCGCCCTGGGGGAACTGCCAGGAGCGCATGCCGGCGCGCCGGGCCCAGAACACGTGCCCGGCGTCGTTGCAAAGGACGATACCGACATTCAGACGAAACCCCTTGCCGTCAATCATTGTCTGAGTGAAACATTGTTTTTGATGTTAAAATTCCGCCCTTTCGTTCACCTACCATAGAAGCATAACCTACACTCACCCGAAGTTTCAGGCAACTGCCCGTGATCTGCAATTCTAGCGCATCTCCCGCTCTGGCTCTTTTCGATCTCGACAATACCCTGTTGGGAGGGGACAGCGATTATCTCTGGGGACGATTTCTGGTGGAACAGGGTCTGGTGGACGCGGCGGAATACGAGGCCGCCAATCGGCGCTTCTACGACGACTACCGCCAGGGTCGGCTCGACATTCACGCCTTTCTCCGTTTCGCCCTCAGGCCCTTGACCCAACACCCCCCAAACCGGCTCGAAGCCCTGCGGGAGCGCTTCGTCGAAGAAAAGATCGAACCGATTCTGCTGCCGGCGGCCCGCCGGTTGATCGAATGTCACCGGCGCCGGGGGGATCGGCTGGCCATCGTCACCGCGACCAACGCTTTCGTGACCGCCCCCATCGCCCGGCGCCTCGGTGTCGAGACGCTGATCGCCACGGAGCCGGAACGGATCGACGGCCGCTATACCGGCGAGGTGAAGGGCATTCCTTGTTTTCGGGAGGGAAAAGTGCTCCGGATTCAGCAGTGGCTAGGCGAGGCGACGGACCTGAGCTCGGCCGTGTTCTACAGCGACTCCCACAACGACCTCCCCCTGCTGAGTCGGGTGGGCTGCCCGGTGGCCGTGGATCCCGACGAACGCCTGGAACGACACGCCCGGGAACAGGGGTGGCCCATCCTGTCGCTGCGGCGGGGCCCCGAACCGGTGCGGCTCTGAATCATTTCCGGCGAATCCAGAAATGGAGCACACCGTCCTGCTCCCGTTGTTCTAGAATTTCATTGCCCGTTTGTTCGGCGAAGACCCCGAAATCCAGCACCGAGGCGGGATCGGTGGCGACGACGTGAACGATCTGGCCGCTGGACATCTCGTTCAGCACCTTCTTCAGCCGCAGCAGCGGCAGGGGGCAATGAAGACCGCTGGTATCCAGTTCCCGGTCGGATTTCATCATGCTAGAACCCAAAGGCGCCATTCATCAGCACAAACGTTATGGACTATCTGCCGATCTTCCTGAAACTTCGTGACCGTCCCTGCCTCGTCGTCGGCGGCGGCGCGGTCGCCCTCCGTAAAGTGGCGCTGCTGCTTCGCAGCGGGGGCAGCGTCACGGCGGTGGCGCCCCGATTCCACCCGGAGCTGGAACGGTTGGCCGGCGGGCGGCTCCGGCTGCGCCGCAAACCCTTCGAAGCCGACGACCTCGCCGGTGCCCATCTGGTCGTCGCCGCTACCGACGATCGCCGCCTCAACCACGAAATCGCCACCCTGGCGCGGGAACGGGGCATTCCGGTCAACGCCGTCGACCAACCCGAAGACTGCGATTTCATCATGCCGGCCATCGTCGACCGTTCCCCCGTCATCGTGGCGGTTTCCAGCGGCGGCCGGGCCCCGGTGCTGACCCGGCTCATCAAAAGCCGGCTGGAAACCCTGCTGCCGGAGCGCATCGGCCAGTTGGCCGAGCTGGCGAGCCGGTTCCGCGACCGAGTCAAGCAGCGTATTATACCGGAACAGCGACGCCGCTTCTGGGAGCAGGTTCTGACCGGCGCGCCGGGCGAACTACTGCTCTCGGGACAGCATCGGGCCGCCACCGACGCCATGGCACAGGCGATCGACGCCGCCGGCGGCCAAGAGACACCACCCGGCTACGTCGCGCTGGTGGGGGCCGGCCCCGGCGATCCCGATCTGTTGACCTTCCGGGCCCTGCGCTTGTTGCAGGAGGCGGACGTGGTCGTCTACGACCGTCTGGTCTCCCGCCCCGTCCTCGACCTGATCCGTCGTGACGCCGAGAAAATCTATGCCGGCAAGGCGCGCGCCGACCACACCCTGCCCCAGGAAAGCATCAATCAGCTGCTGGTACGGCTGGCCCGGGAGGGCCGGCGGGTGGTGCGCCTCAAGGGTGGAGATCCCTTCATCTTCGGGCGCGGCGGCGAGGAAATCGAAACCCTGGCGGAAAACGGCATCCCCTTCCTGGTGGTGCCGGGAATCACCGCCGCCTCCGGATGCGCCAGCTATGCCGGTATTCCCCTCACCCACCGCGACTATGCCCAGTCCTGCCTGTTCGTCACCGGTCATCGCAAAGACGGTAGCGTCAACCTGGACTGGGACAAGATGGTGGTTCCTCGCCAGACGCTGGTGATCTACATGGGGCTGCTGGGACTGGAGGAAATCTGCCAGGCGCTGATCGAACACGGCATGACGCCGGAAATGCCCGCCGCCCTGATCGAGTCGGGAACCACCCCCCGGCAAAAGGTGATCACCGCCACCGTCGCCACCCTGGCCCAGGCGGCCCGGGACGCCGGCGCCTCCCCACCGACCCTCGTCATCATCGGCGAAGTGGTCAAGCTCCGCCATAAACTTGCCTGGTTCCAAGGAAATCCGTCATGCGAATCTGGTTGATCGCCATCCTTCCGCTCCTGCTGTATGGCTGTGACAACGGCCGACCGCCCGATAAAGACTGGCACCTGACCGATGGCGCCACCGCCGCAGCGGTGACCGCCAACCACGCTCTGCTCGTCACCACCGACCACGGCGCGACATGGTGGCAACTGCGCCCGAAACGGCTGCTGCACACTTTCCGCCACGGTCCGGGTCAGTCACAAAATCTGATCGCAGCCGACGTGACCCCGGACGGTCACTGGGCCGTCACCGCCGACCGCGACGGTCTCGCCTGGTGGGACACCCGTGCCGGCAAGGCCCTGGCCTCCTGGGCCCTGGAAGGCATCCAGGCCGTCGCCCTCTCCCATGACGGCCGTTGGGCGCTGATCGGATTGCGGGACAGAGCGGTCTATTTCTCCCTGCCCCGGGGCAAGACCCGCCATGCCTTTCCCCACGACCGGGCGGTGAAGGCCGTGGCCCTCGACGCCCGCGGGCGTTTCGCCCTGACCGGCGGCGACGACGGCATGGCGAAGCTGTGGGATCTCGAAACCGGCAAACTGCGCCACCGCTGGTCACATACCGGCAAAGTGGCCGCGGTCGCCCTGTCACCCCGAGGAACCTACGCCATGACCAGCGCTCTGTTCACCCCGATCCGTGTCTGGAAGACCGGCGACGGCAAGCTCAAGCGCAAACTGGGATCCCAATATCTCGCCGTCACCCGGGCCGTGTTTTCCCCCCGGGAGGGAATGTTGTTCACCGGCCATCCTTCCCAGGGCATTCGGCTCTGGAGCGTCAAATCCGGCCGGCTGCTGCGCCGCTTCACACCGGCCCGCTCGCATTTCTGGCGTCCCACCGCCAGTCCGGTGCTGGCCCTGGCGCTGGTCAAAAAGGGGAAATACCTGCTCAGCGCCACTTCCGACGGCTCGGTCCAGCGATGGCGCCTGCGCCGCAAAAAGCCGTAAACAACCCGTGACTGAAGTCGCAGGCTTTATTCTCAATGGATAGTGTGACTACCCATCGGAACATCAGGCGTGTTTACAGCCGCCCTTGGCGGGAGAGTGCTCCCGCCAATCCGGGCAAGGTTTCGACCGGCATTGCAGTCGGCGTGCGCCCGGAAACCACACGCACACTCGAAAAGATGTTTGACCCTTCTGCCCAAGCACCCACATTCGCTGCACGTCCGGCTGGTATAGGCCGGATCGACGTAAATCACCCGGATACCGACGGCGGCCGCTTTGTATTCGATCTGCTTTTGCAATTGCCGAAACGGCCATCGGTGCAACCTAGCCCGCACCCTTTTACCGGCCTTGATCCGGTCGCGGATATGGGTCAGATCCTCCAGCACGATCACAGACGTTCGTGTGCCTGTGGCTTCCTCGACGATGGCTTTGCTGATTTGGTGGTTGACATGGGCATTCCGCCTTCCGCCCTTGTCAGAGACCTGCCGCAGCTTTTGGGCGGCGCTGCGGCTGCCGTTGGACTTGGCCTTCTGAAGACGGCGGATCAGGGCAAGGTGTTTGTCTTGGTGGTGACGCAATGGGCCACCACCGAATACCTTGCCCGTACTGGTGGCAGCCAGATTGTTCTCTCCCACATCGACCCCCACTACCTGCCCATCGGTGACAGGATCGGAGTCCTCCAACTCGACGACCAGGTTGAAATACCACTGTCCCTTGCGGCAAACCAGTTCCGCCTCCTTAGGGGTTCCCCTATCCAGCAGGCGTCGCTGATGTTCTCCCAGACGCATCCCGACCCGAATACGGCCTTGCAGCGTGTAAAGCGAGAGCGTTTCCCCTGCGAGCGTGTAGGTCCGTTTGTCGAAGTGAACGCTGGCCCGGTCGAAATGGAGTCTGGGGACCGGTTGATCCTTCCTGATCCGCCCCCGCTTTTTCTGGGACCGGTAGGCCTGGCACACGCTCCAGATGGCGTTGCAGCACATCTGCGATCCCAAGGGCGTTTGCCGCCGGAGCCGATCGTAGGTCAGGTTGTGCAACGCCACCCGGTTCCAGACCCGATGTTCGCAGACATAAGGCACCAGCAAATTGCAGGCATCGGCGAAAGCTACTTGCAGGTCGGCAAGCCGCTTGGCCTGATCGGGCGTCACCGCCAGTTTGATCGAGGCGGTTCTAAGGGACATTCAGCGCCTATTGGTTACAATATCCACCTTGTTACACAGGGTAGCAAACGCGGCTTGCCAAGCAAGCCGTTTACAATTCCTCCCGCGACTAAAGTCGCGGGTTTCCTTGCGAGGCTTCTATGAAAAAAGCCCGGTCTCCCGGGCTTTTTTCTCGTGTTCAGACGAATACGGCGCTCACTCGCACTTGCCCTTCAGCTTTTCCTTCAGGCTCTTGGGCTTTTTCACCTTGCCTTTCACCGTGCCGTCCGACAATCCCTTGAGGTAAGTATAGAGGGCGTCGAGAGCCTGTTCCTCGGTCATGCACGCTTTTTCCACCAGACCGATCTTCATGATCTGGGGTGCCATCGGGGTCATGATGGTACCCGCACGGCCTTCCTTCACCACCTTGAGGAATTCTTCCTTGCTCAGTTTCTTGATGCTCTCGGTCAGATCCGGGAACGGACGCACGTCGTGGCAGGTACCGCAACCGCGGCCGGCGGCGCGTTCATAGATCTTCATCCCCAGCCACAGTTTTTCCTCTTCGGTGAATTCGACCGCCGAAGCTATACCGGCAGCCGCCGTCAAAGCCACACCGAGAACGAGATGACGCAATTTCATGGATGCTCCTCCTTATTTACGATCGTCGACATCAGGATAACGACCATTCTCTGAATCGCCACTGAACCCCCACGGCCGCTACCCCGAAAACGGAAACACATAAATTTCGAATTATATAAAGACATCCTGGACGGCACCAGGATTTTTTACAGCTCCCGCGTGGCCTTGAAACGCACCGCCGGCCAGCGTTCCTCGGCCAACTGGAGGTTGACCCGGCTCGGAGCCAGGTAGACCAGAAAACCGCCGCCGTCTTCGGCCAGATATTCGAAGTTCTTGCGTCGGAAGTTCTCCAGCTCCCGCGGATCGTCACATTCGATCCAGCGGGCGGTGGCGACCTCGACCGGCTCGTAGGCGCATTCCACGTTGTATTCGTGTTTGAGGCGGAAGGCGGTGACGTCGAACTGAAGCACCCCCACCGCCCCGAGGATGAGATCGTTGTTCCGCAGGGGGCGGAACACCTGGGTCGCCCCTTCCTCGCTGAGCTGGATCAGGCCCTTGTGCAGCGCCTTGGCCTTGAGAGGATCTTTGAGCACCACGCGGCGGAACAGCTCCGGGGCGAAATAGGGAATACCGCCGAACTTGAGCTTCTCCCCCTGGGTGAAGGTGTCGGCCACCTGGATGGTGCCGTGGTTGTAGAGACCGATGATTTCACCGGGATAAGCCTCCTCCACGTGGCGGCGGCTGGCGGCCTGGAAGGTCATGGCGTTGGCGACGTTGACGGTCTTGCCGGAACGCACGTGGTAGAGCTTCATTCCCTTGCGGTAGCGGCCGCTGCAGATGCGGAGAAAGGCGATGCGGTCGCGGTGCTGGGGATCCATGTTGGCCTGGATCTTGAACACGAAGCCGCTGAACTTGGGCTCGTCCGGCGCCACCACCCGCTCGACCGCCG